>NZ_JAAFAN010000010.1:0-86295 GCF_010287905.1 Cellulosimicrobium composti | reverse complement strand
CGTCGAGGTCGCGCGACGCGAGCGACGTGCGGGCTTCTTCGG
Organism: Cellulosimicrobium composti; assembly: GCF_010287905.1. Taxonomy (NCBI): domain Bacteria; kingdom Bacillati; phylum Actinomycetota; class Actinomycetes; order Micrococcales; family Promicromonosporaceae; genus Cellulosimicrobium; species Cellulosimicrobium composti. The sequence continues at coordinate 86,253 of NZ_JAAFAN010000010.1, read as the reverse complement.
CGCCTCCGGCGCGTCCTCGGCCGCGGGCGTCCCGACGGCGGCGGGCGCGGCGTCCTTCGACGTGGCGGGCTCAGCGGTCTCCGGCGTCGCGGGCGCGGCGGCCGCGGAGGTCGCGCGGCGCGAGCGGCGCGCGGGCTTCTTCGGGGCGGCGGGCTCGGCCGCCGCGTCGTCCGCGGGCACCTCGACGGGGGCCGCGGGGGTCTCGACCGTCGGCGCCGCCTCGGCGGTCGCGCGCGCGGCGCGGGTGCGCTTGGTGCGGCGCGGGGCGTCGGGTGCGCCCAGGAGCGCGTCGGCGTCCGGGACCGGCGCCGCGGGCGCGGCCGTCTCCGTCGCGGGGGGCGCGCTCAGGCCGAACTCGGAGAGGACGTCCAGGGGTGCGTCGGTCGCGGTGGCCTTCGCCTTCTTGCCCCCGGTGGCGCGGCGCGTACGCGGCGCGCGAGCGGGCGCCTCGGCCGCGCCGGCCTCTGGGGCGGGTGCCTCCGGGGCTGCGGGCGCGGCGTCGGGCGTCGTGCTCGGCGCGTCGGCCGGGGCGTCCGCGGGTGCGGTCGTCGACCGGGTCGCACGGCGCGACCGGCGTGCCGGCTTCGTCGGCGCGTCGTCCGCGGAGGACGCGACGACGACGGGAGCCTCGGCGGCGGCCGTCGTGCTGGGGGCGGCGTCGGGCGACGCCGTGCCGGTCGTCGGGACGACCGGCGTGGTGGGGGGTGCCGCGCTGCGCGTCGCGCGGCGGCGGGCGGGCTTGCGGCCCGCGGAGGTCGAGCTCTGGGGCTGCTCCTGCGCGGCGGCGGTTCCCGCCGTCGACTCTGAGGAGGTGCTGTCGGAGGTGCTGTCGAGCGTCACGCGTCGTGCTCCTGCTGCCACAGGGACCGCCCCGCACCGTGCGGCCCCTCGGGGCGGTCGGTCGTCGCTCGTGACGAGCGCACCGGAGCGCGTCGTCCGGCGACGGAAGTCGTCGGCCACGGCCGCGGGCCGCGTGCGCGGCGCGGGCGCCTGCCACCGGGCCCTTCGCCCCGGTCGGCGCTCCGACTGCCGCGGTCCGCTGGAGCCGCGATCTCGTGCTCGTCGGGAGGGCGATGCGGAGCCCACCCGGCTCTGCCCAGTATCGCACAGGGGGACGGACCGACCCCGGCGACACGCACCGCTGCCCGGGCCGGGCGTCCCGCGGGGGCGGGACCAAGGTCCCGGCTGCTTGTGAACATAGTCACAAGGGCCGTGTTTTCAGCACTTCTCGTCATCTCGTGGGCTTCGGATGGGGCAGATTGGACCTGTCGCCGGACGCGGTGGGCGGTCCCCCGGCCACCCGCGACGGCGAGCCCTCCCGATACTCCGCCGACACTTCCCCGACCCGGTCGGGCCCCCCGAGGAGCGCACGTGGATGCCCTAGCCCTGGCGCGGTGGCAGTTCGCCATCACGACCGTCTACCACTTCATCTTCGTCCCGCTGACGATCGGGCTCGCGCCGCTCGTCGCCATCATGCAGACGGCCTGGGTCCGCACGGGCAACGAGCGGTGGCTGCGCCTGACGAAGTTCTTCGGCAAGCTCCTGCTCATCAACTTCGCGCTCGGCGTCGTCACCGGCATCGTGCAGGAGTTCCAGTTCGGCATGAACTGGAGCGAGTACTCGCGCTTCGTCGGCGACGTGTTCGGGGCCCCGCTCGCGATGGAGGCGCTCGCCGCGTTCTTCATCGAGTCGACGTTCCTCGGCCTGTGGATCTTCGGCTGGGACCGCCTCAACAAGAAGGTGCACCTCGCCTGCATCTGGGCCGTCGCGATCGCGACCAACCTCTCCGCGTTCTTCATCCTCGCGGCGAACTCGTGGATGCAGCACCCCGTCGGCGCGATCTACAACCCCGAGACCGGGCGCGCCGAGATGAACGACATCGGCGCCGTGCTGACGAACAACACGCTCTGGGCCGCGTTCCCGCACCAGATCACCGCGACCTTCCTCACCGCGGGCACTTTCGTCACGGGGGTCGCCGCCTGGTGGATGGTCCGCCTCGTGCGGACCCGCAAGGCGGAGAACGTCGAGCTCGCGCGCGACGTCTACCGTCCCGCCGTGACGCTCGGCGTCATCGCGATGCTCGTCGGCGGGATCGGCGTCGGCGTCTCCGGCGACATCCAGGGCAAGATCATGTACGAGCAGCAGCCGGGCAAGATGTCGTCCGCCGAGGCGCTGTGCCAGGGCCAGGAGAGCGCCGCGTTCTCCATCCTCACGATCGGCGACCTGTCGAACTCGTGCGAGAACGTCCGGCACCTCATCGAGATCCCCGGCCTCGCGTCCTACCTCGGCACCGGCCACTTCTCCGGCCCCGAGAGCTACCTCCCCGGCGTCGAGGACGTCCAGGAGCAGATGACCGAGCGCTACGGCGACGTCACCGCCTCGGGCGACCCCGTCACGTACACGCCGAACCTCGCCATGACGTACTGGTCCTTCCGCCTCATGATCGGCATGGCGGCGGGCTCCGTGCTCCTCGCGCTCATGGCGCTGTGGCTCACGCGCAAGGGCCGCGTCACCGACAACGTCTGGTTCGCGCGCGTCGGGCTCGTCGCCATCCCCATGCCGTTCCTCGCGAACTCGTTCGGCTGGATCTTCACCGAGATGGGCCGCCAGCCGTGGGTCGTCGCCCCGAACCCCACAGGCATCGACCAGATCCGCCTGCTCACCGAGCGGGGCGTGTCCACCGTGGTGAGCCCCGGCGTCGTGCTCACCTCGATGATCGTCTTCACGCTCGTGTACGGCGCGCTCGCCGTCGTGTGGTTCACGCTCATGCGGCGCTACGCGGTCGAGGGCGTGCCGCTCTCGGTGCGCGACGAGTCCCCCGAGGCGCAGGAGCCGCCGGACGAGGGCTCCGACGCCGCCGACCGTCCCCTGTCCTTCGCGTACTGACGCGGCTCGCGGACCTCACCCAGAAACCCAGGAGAAACCACCGTGGATCTCGCCGTCGTCTGGTTCGTGCTCATCGCGGTCCTGTGGACCGGCTACCTCGTGCTCGAGGGCTTCGACTTCGGGGTCGGCATGCTGCTGTCGATCCTCCCGCGCGGCGACTCCGAGCACCGGGAGAAGGAGCGCCGCGTCCTCATCAACACCATCGGACCCGTGTGGGACGGGAACGAGGTCTGGCTGCTCACCGCGGGCGGCGCGACGTTCGCCGCCTTCCCCGAGTGGTATGCGACCCTCTTCTCCGGCTTCTACCTGCCGCTCCTGCTCATCCTCGTGGCGCTCATCGTGCGCGGGGTGGCGTTCGAGTACCGCGGCAAGATCCGCGACGAGGGCTGGGCACGGCGCTGCGACGTCGCGATCCAGGTCGGGTCGTGGGTCCCCGCGGTGCTGTGGGGCGTCGCGTTCGCCAACCTCGTGCGCGGCGTGCAGCTCGACGCCGAGCACCAGTTCGTCGGCGGCTTCTTCTCGCTCCTGTCGCCGTTCGCGCTCCTCGGCGGTCTCGTCACGCTGAGCCTGTTCCTGCTCCACGGCTCGGTGTTCGTCGCGCTCAAGACCGACGGCGAGATCCGGGCGCGTGCCCGCCGGCACGCGTCGGTCTTCGGCGTGGCCGCGCTCGTGCTCGCGGGCGGCTGGGCCGTGTGGGCCCAGGTCGCGTTCTCGGTCGCCTGGACGTGGGTGGCGGTCGTGCTCGCCGCGGCCGGCCTGGTCACGACGCTCGTCGCGAACCGCCGCGGGTCCGAGGGCCGGGCGTTCACGGCGTCGGCCGTGACGATCGTCGCCGCCGTCGTGCTCATCTTCGGCTCGATGTACCCCGACGTCATGCCTGCCGTCGACCCGGCGAACTCGCTCACGGTGCACAACGCGTCGTCGACCGACTACACGCTCACCGTGATGACGTGGGTCGCGGTGATCCTCACGCCGCTCGTCATCGCCTACCAGTCGTGGACGTACTGGGTGTTCCGCCGCCGCCTGTCGACCACGGACATCCCCGCGCCCGCGGGCCTGTCGCTCAAGAAGGTCCGCGAGGCGGCGTTCGGCGGCGCGTCCTCGGGCGGCTCGGCCGGCCGCGGCCTGACCGACGGCTCAGGCTCGGGCTCGTGAAGCCGCTCGACCCGCGGCTCCTGCGCCACGCGCGGGCCGCGCGAGGGTACGTCGTCCTGACGGCGGCGCTCGGGTTCGCCACGGCGGCCCTCGTCGTCGCGCAGGCGGTCGTCCTCGCGTCGGTCCTCGCGCCGGCGATCCAGGGGACGGCCGACCTGGCCGACCTCGGGCCGCGGGTCGGGCTGCTCGCCGGGGTCGTCGCGGCGCGCACCGGCACGTCGTGGGCGCAGGAGCGCTTCGCGCTGCGCGCCGCGACCCGCACCGTCGCCGAGCTGCGCGAGCAGGTCGTCACGCACGCCGTGGCGCTCGGCCCGCGCTGGCTCGCCTCCGGCCGCGGCCCCGAGGTCGCGACTCTCGCGACGCGCGGGCTCGACGCCCTCGAGCCGTACATGGTGCGCTACCTGCCCCAGCTCCTGCTGGCGGCGACCGTGACGCCCGCGACGCTCGCCGTCGTTCTCGGGCTGGACTGGGTGTCGGCCGTGATCATCGCCGTGACGATCCCGCTCGTCCCGCTGTTCATGATCCTCGTGGGACGCCTCACCGCCGGGACGTCGGAGCGGCGCCTCGTCGTCATGCAACGCCTCGGTGCCCAGGTGCTCGACCTCCTCGCCGGTCTGCCGACCCTCCTCGCGTTCGGCCGGGCCCGCGGCCCGGAGCGCCGGGTGCGCGCGCTCGGCGAGGCGAACCGCCGCGCCACCATGGGCACGCTGCGCATCGCCTTCCTCTCGGGCATGGTGCTCGAGCTCCTGACGACCCTGTCCGTCGCGGTCGTCGCGGTGGGCGTCGGGCTGCGTCTCGTGCACGGCGGCATGGGCCTCGAGCCCGCGCTCGCGGTCCTCGTGCTCGCACCCGAGGTCTACCTCCCGCTGCGCCAGGTCGGCCTGCACTTCCACGCCTCGACCGACGGCATCGCCGCGGCCGAGCAGGCGTTCGCGGTGCTCGACGAGGAGGCCCCGCGGCCCGGGACCGTCCCCGCGCCCGCGCTCGCCGGGTCGACGCTCGCGCTGCACGGCGTGAGCGTGCGCGCCGGCGAGCGCGACGTCCTCGCGCCCGCCGACCTCGACCTCGAGCTCCGGCTCGGCACGTCGTCCGGACGCGTCGTCGCCCTCACGGGGCCGAGCGGTGCGGGCAAGACGACGACGGCGATGGTCCTGCTCGGACTCGTGCGACCCGACCGCGGCACCGCGACCCTCACCGCGCCCGACGCCGCGCCGCTCGACCTCGCCGACGTCGACCCGTCGACGTTCTGGCCCCAGGTCGCGTGGCTCCCCCAGCGGCCCGTGCTCGCGCCGGGGAGGCTGCGCGACGTCGTCGCGGGCGGGCTGGACGTCACGGACGCCGACCTCGACCGCGCCGCCCGCACCGCGGGGCTCGACGCCGTGCTCGCGACCGTGCCCGGCGGGTGGGACGCCGAGGTCGGGCGCGGCGGCGTCGGGCTCAGCGTGGGGCAGCGCCAGCGCGTCGCGCTCGCCGCGGCCCTGCTCGGCGACCCGGCCCGCGTCCCGCTCGTCGTCCTCGACGAGCCGACCGCGCACCTCGACGCACGCGGCGAGCAGGTGGTGCTCGACGCCGTGCGAGCCTTCCGCGACCAGGGCCGCACCGTCGTGGTCGTCGCGCACCGGGCCTCGCTCGTGCACGCGGCGGACGACGTCGTCGAGGTCCGGTCCGGGTCGCTCGACGGGTGGGGACCGGCCGTCGGCCCCGCCGTCCGGCCTGGCGAGGTCGGCGAGGCCGGCGAGCCCGGTGAGCCCGGGACGGGCACGACGCCCCCGCTCGTCCCCGCCGGGGCGACCGAGAGGAGCCGACCGTGACCCGGCCTCGCCCGTCGACCGACCCGCTGCGGCGCGCGGTCGCCCTCCTCGACGTGCGCTGGCGGCGCGTCGTGTGGGCGGTCGTGCTCGGCACGCTCTCCCTCGGGAGCGCCGTCGGCCTCGCGGCCGTCGCGGCGTGGCTCATCGCGCGGGCGTCCCAGATGCCGCCCGTCCTCACGCTGTCCGTCGCGGTCGTCGCCGTGCGCGCGTTCGGCATCTCGCGCGGGGTCTTCCGCTACCTGGAGCGCCTCGCCTCGCACGACGTCGCCCTGCGCGGCATGGCCGCCCTGCGCGCCAACCTTTACACCGCCCTCGCCCAGGGCACTCCCGGGTCCCTCGTGGGGCTGCGGCGCGGCGACCTGCTCGCGCGGGTCGGGGCCGACGTCGACACGGTCGGCGACGTCGTGGTCCGCGCGCTCGTGCCCGCCGGGGTCGCGCTCGCCGTCTCCGTCGGGTCCGTGGTGCTCGTCGGGGCGTTCCTGCCCGCCGCGGGCGTCGCGCTCGCGCTGTGCCTGCTGCTCGCGGCCGTCGTCGCACCGTGGCTCTCGGCACGCTCGGCGCGCGACGTCGAGGCCCGTGGCGCCGCCGCGAGGGCCGCGATGACGGCGACCACGCTGGAGATCCTCGAGCAGTCGGGCCCGCTCGCCGTCTCCGGGCGGCTCGACGCACGCCTCGACGACCTGCGGGCGACCGACCGGGCGCTCGCGCGCGTGACCGACGACGGCGCGCGCCCCGCCGGGGTCGCCGCCGGGATCGCGGCGCTCGCCGTGGGCCTCGCGGTGCTCGCGTCCCTGCTGCTCGGCATCCCCGCGGTGACGGCGGGCACCCTCGCGCCCGTCGAGCTCTCGGTGATCGTGCTCACGCCGCTCGCGGTGTTCGAGGCCGCGAACGCCCTCCCGGCCGCGGCCGTGCAGCTGCACCGCTCGCGCCAGGCCGCGGCGCGCGTCGTCGCGCTCCTCGACGGAGCGGCCGACGCCCCGCCCGCTCGCGCGACCACCGCGCCGCGCGGCCCCGTGCCCGGCGAGGCCGCGAACGCCGCGGCGCGCGACGGCGGGGCGCGCGATGCCGGCGCGTCGCTGACACTGGTGGGCGTCGCGGCGGGCTGGCCCGCAACCGGGCGCGCCGTCGTCGCGGGCGTGGACCTCGACCTGCGCCCGGGGCGCGCCGTCGCGGTCGTCGGGCCGTCCGGCGTCGGCAAGACGACGCTGCTCGCGACCGCCGCCGGGCTCGTCCCCGCGCTCGGGGGTCGGGTGACGCTCGACGGGCGTGACGTGGCCGCGCTCGCGCGCGAGGACGCGGCGCGCGGCGTGGTCCTCGTCGCCGAGGACGCGCACGTGTTCGACACGTCCGTCCTCGAGAACCTGCGCGTCGCGCGCGGAGACGTGACCGCCGAGGAGGCGGAGGCGACGCTGCGCGACGTCGGTCTCGGCGCGTGGCTCGCCGCGCTGCCCGACGGCGTGGGGACCGTCCTCGGCCCGGACGCCACGACCGTCTCCGGCGGCGAGCGCCGCCGTCTGCTCGTCGCGCGGGCGCTGCTCTCCCCCGCCCCGCTGCTCCTGCTCGACGAGCCGGCCGAGCACCTCGACGCCGCCGGTGCGGACGCGCTCGTGCGGCACGTCGTCGCGGCCACCCGCACGGCGCGGGACCAGCGCGGCGTCGTGCTCGCGACGCACCGGCTCAGCGCGCTCGAGGCCGTGGACGAGGTGCTGCTGCTCGGGGTGCCCGACGACGCCCCGGACGGCGCGCCCGCGCACGTCGTCGCCCGTGGGACGCACGCGGAGCTGCTCGACGTCCCGGCCTACCGGTGGGCGCTCGACCAGGAGGCCGCGACCGTCGGGTGACCGCGGCGCAGGCCGCGACCGCCCGGGTGCCGCGCCGGCGCGGTGGTACGTTCGCGACGCGGCGGCCCGGCGCGGCCGGCCGACACCTCGCGACCACCGACCCGGGAGCACCGTTGAAGATCCTCGTGCCGAGCACCATCGCCCTCGACGTGCAGGCGGGACCGGACGACGAGGTCGTCGTCTACGACGCCGCGGCGCCGTTCCGCCCCGAGGACGCCGACGCGGAGGTGCTCGTCGTCTGGGCCAGCTCTGCGGAGAACCTGGCCGACGCCGCGGCACGGCTCGGGCGCGTGCGCTGGGTGCAGACGCTCGCCGCAGGTCCGGACGCGGTGCTCGCGGCGGGCTTCGGCCCCGACGTGACGATCACGTCCGGCCGCTCGCTCCACGACGGCCCGGTCGCCGAGCACGCGCTCGCCCTCGTCCTCGCGTGCGTGCGGCGCCTCGACGCGCTCGGAGCCGCGCAGCGCGAGCACCGCTGGGACCTCGCCGTGAACCGGGGGCAGTCGGACCCGGCGACCGCCGCGCTCTACACGCTCGACGGCGCGCGCGTGACGATCTGGGGCTTCGGGTCGATCGCTGCCCGGCTCGCGCCGCTGCTCGCGGCGCTCGGCGCGCACGTGACCGGTGTGGCGGGCACGCGCGGCGAACGGCACGGGTTCCCCGTCGTCTCGGACGACGACCTCCCGGACGTGCTCGCGACGACGGACGTGCTGATCTCGCTCCTGCCCGCGCTCGCCACGACCCGCCACGCGTTCGACGCCGCCCGCATCGGCCAGCTCCCCGACCACGCGGTCTTCGTCAACGTCGGGCGCGGCGCCACCGTCGACGAGGACGCGCTCGTCGCGGCCCTGCGCGACGGCCGCCTCGGTGCCGCGGCACTCGACGTCACCGAGACCGAGCCGCTGCCCGCGACCTCACCCCTGTGGGACGCGCCCCGCCTGCTCATCACGCCGCACGTCGCGGGCAACCGCCCCCAACGCGCCTCCGACCTCGTCAACGCCAACCTCGACGCCCTCCGCACCGGCCGCCCCCTGCGCAATGTCGTCCCCCGCTGACCGCCGAGCCCGCCGGGCGACCAGAAGACTCGACGGGGCGATCCCGGGACGACGAGCCGACGCCGGAACGGGCCAGACGACAGGACGAGACCGAGCGCGCCGAGACGAAGTGCCGACCCCGGAGCGGGGCGACGAGCCGACGCCGGACGGTGGCGGGGCGACGAGCCGACGCCGGAGCCGGCCGAGAGGACGGAGCCGGCGCCGGAGCCGGCCGAGAGGACGGAGCCGGCGCCGGAGCGGGGGCGGGGCGGGTCGTGGCGGGTCTGGCGGGAGCCGCGAGGAACGAGCGGCGGATGGTAGACCCGCCCCGCCCCCGCGCAGGCGTCGGCGGTGGCGACCCGAACCCGGCTTCGCCCCCGCGAAGGCAGTGGCGACCCGGCACCCGCGCGGGTCGAGGAGCCCCTACCAGCGACCGTTGCGCGGCCGCGGCTGGCAGTGCGGGCACGTGTACGACGACCGGTTCATGAACTCGTCGCGCCGCACGGGCGTCCCGCAGCGCGGGCACGGCTCGCCCTCCTGCCCGTAGACCGCGAGCGAGCGCGAGAAGTACCCGGACTGCCCGTTGACGTTGACGTAGAGCGCGTCGAAGCTCGTGCCGCCCTGGGCGAGCGCCTCGGACATGACGTCGGCGGCGGCGTCGAGCAGGCGGTGCGCCTCGGGCCGGCGCAACGTGTCGGTGGCCCGGGCGTAGTGCAGGCGTGCGCGCCACAGCGCCTCGTCCGCGTAGATGTTGCCCACCCCGGACACGACGGTCTGGTCGAGCAGCGCGCGCTTGACGCCGGTGCGGCGGCGGCGGATCGCGTCGACGACGTCGTCGCGCCGCAGCGCGGGGTCGAGCAGGTCTCGGCCGATGTGCGCGACGGGCGCGGGCACGGCCGGGAGGTCGGACCCGAGCCCGCCGGGCGCGCCGTCGGGCGTGGGCACGAGGTCCTGGACCGAGAGGTGGCCGAACGTGCGCTGGTCGACGAAGTCGAGCGCGAGCGCGCCAGCGGGGCCGACGCCCTCGGGCTCGAGGAGGATCCGCACGCGCAGGTGCGGTGACCGCTCCGCGAGGCCGGGCCCGGAGCGCACGAGGAGCTGCCCGGACATCCCGAGGTGGGCGAGCAGCGCGGCCGCGGGGCCGGCGTCGGGCACCTCGTCCGCGGTGGCGGGCACGAGCGGGAGCCACAGGAACTTGCCGCGGCGCACCGCGGCGTCGAGCCGCTGGCCGAGCAGCTGGTCGCGGAACCCGGCCGGCCCGCTCTCGTGGCGCCGCACGCTGTAGTCGCGCAGCACCTCCACGTCGACGACGCGGGTGCCCAGCACGTGGCGGTCGAGACCGTCACGGACGGTCTCGACCTCCGGGAGCTCAGGCACCGGCGTCCTCGGCCGCCTCCGCGGCTGCCGTGCGCTCCGTCGCCGCGTCGCGCTCGGCCTGCTCGGCGGCGAGCGTGCGGTAGGCGCGCTCGGCGGCCTCCTGCTCGGCGTACTTCTTCGCGGTGCCGCTCCCGGTCCCGTACAGGCGGCCGTCGAGGTGGACGTACGACGTGAAGACGCGCGCGTGGTCCGGCCCGACGGCGTCGCTCGAGTAGGAGGGCGCGCTCAGCCCTGCGGCGGCCGCGGCCTCCTGGAGCGACGTCTTCCAGTCGAGTCCCGCGCCGAGGCCCGCCGCAGCGGAGAGCGTGGGCTCGACGAGCTCGAGCACGAGCCCGCGCGCGGGCTCGAGGCCGTGGCTCAGGTAGACGGCGCCGATGAGGGCCTCGACCGTGTCGGACAGGATCGAGTCCTTGTCGTTGCCGTGCGTGCGGATCTCGCCCTTGCCGAGCAGCACGTACTGCCCGAGGCCGAGCCGGCGCGCGATCGCGGCGAGCGACTTCTGCGAGACGGTCGCGGCCCGCATCTTGGCGAGCTCGCCCTCGGACAGGTCGGGGTGGCGGCGGTAGAGGGTCTCCGTGACGACGAGGCCCAGGACGGTGTCACCGAGGAACTCGAGACGCTCGTTCGTGGGGATGCCGCCGTTCTCGTGCGCGAACGACCGGTGCGTGAGCGCAAGCACGAGAAGCTCGGGGTCCAGATGGACCCCGAGCTTCTCGAGAAGACCGGATGCCGGTGCAGCCGGTGCCACGCGCCTCAGCCTGCGTGCTCGGTGCGCAGCGCCTCGGCGTACTGGCGGCCCTTGTAGGTACCGCACGTCGGGCACGCCGCGTGCGACAGCTTGTCGCCCTTGCACTGCGGGCAGGTGGTGAGGTTCGCGGCGGTCGTCTTCCACTGCGAACGACGCGCACGGGTGTTGCTGCGCGACATCTTGCGCTTCGGAACAGCCACGGCTAGCTCTCTTTCGTCTCGTCGGACACGTTCGAGGTGTCGAACATGCTCTCCAGCGCCGACCACCGAGGGTCGACAAGTTCGTGTGCGTGCCCCGGGTCGTCCGCCAGACGCGCCCCGCACTCGGAGCACAGCCCCGGGCAGTCCGCTCGGCACACCGGACTGAATGGTAGTGCAGTGACGACCGAATCCCGTAGCGCGGGCTCGATGTCCGCGAGGTCGCCGTCGAGGTCGTAGACGTCCTCGGCGTCCTCGAGGTCGTCGCCGGACTCCTGGGCGGCCTTGGCGCGCTCCGGGTAGGCGAAGAGCTCGCCGAGCTCGACCGTGACGTCCTCGTGCACCGTCTCGAGGCACCGCACGCACTCACCGACCGCGTGGCCCGTCACCGTGCCGGAGACCAGGACGCCCTCCATCACGGCCTCGAGGCGCAGGTCGAGCTCGAGCTCGCTGCCCTCGGGGATGCCGATGACGGCCGTGCCGAGGTCGGCCGGCGCACGCACGGTCCGGCGGACCGTCCGCATGCTCCCGGGTCGCCGACCGAGCTCGTGCGTGTCGAGCACGAGCGGCGACGTCTTCTCGGCGGTGATGGCGCGCTCCAGGATCGGAGCCCGCGGGCACGAGAGCCCGCGGACGGTGGTCAACGATGGTCGAGGGCCGGCGACCGCTCGACGGCGGGTGCCAGGCACGGGCCGACGCGTGACGCGCCGAGCCAAACATCGATCTTACGTCACGCGACGGCCTGGTCGCCACCTGCTCGACGCCGGTCGCCCGGGTGGGCCGCCCGGGGGCGTCACCGGGCGGCGCGCTCCACGCCGCGGTCGCGCATCGTCGCGGGGAACGGCGACTCCTCGGGCTCGGCGGCCCGGTCGCCGAGACGGTCCGCGAGCTTGGCCCGGCCCGCCTGGACCTGGGCGAGCAGCTTGCCGAGGTCCACCTCGAAGTCCGCGAGCCGGCGGTCGCAGTAGTCGTCGGCGTCGCGCCGCAGGGCGGCCGCCGCCTCCTCGGCCTCGTCGACGATCTCGCGGGCACGCGACTCCGCCTGGACGACGACCTGCTCCGCCTGGACGAGCTCGATCGCCCGGGCGCGCGCCGTCGTGAGGATCTCCTCCGCCTGGCGGTGCGCGTCCTCGAGCACGGCGTCCGCCTGCGCGAGCACCTCGTCCGCGTGCGCGAGCTGCTCGGGCAGCGCGCCCCGCAGCTCGTCGACCAGCGCGAGCGCGTCGCCCTTGTGCACGAGCACCGACGCCGACATCGGCATGGTGCGCGCCGTCTCGACGAGGTGTGCGAGGTCGTCGAGGATGGCGTTCAGCCCCGCCTGCGCCTCCTCGGTCGTGCGGTCGTCGTGCGTCGGTCGTCGGTCCTGCTGCTCGCTCACGTACCCGGTCCTCCCCGTGGTGCTCACCTGCTGCTCCCCTGCTCCCGTGCCAGCGCGGCGCGGACGGCGTCTCCCGCGCCCGGCGGCACGAGGTCGTCCACCGGGCCCCCGTGGCGCGCGATGTCCTTGACGAGCGACGACGCCACGTGCAGGAGCGCGGCGTCGCCCGCGACGAACACGGTCTCGACCCCGGCCAGGTGCCGGTTCATGAGCGCCATCGGCAGCTCCGCGTCGAAGTCCGCACCGCCGCGCAGCCCCTTGACCACCGCAGCCGCCCCGACCTCGCGGCAGAAGTCCACGAGCAGGCCCGGCACGACCTCGACCCGGACACCGTCCAGGCCGGCGTCGGCGACCGCGGCGCGCGCGATCGCGACGCGCTCGTCGACGCTGAGGAGCGCCGACTTCGACGCGTTCCGCGCGACCCCGACGACGACCTCGTCGAAGAGCGCACGGGCCCGCCGGACGATGTCGAGGTGGCCCAGGGTGATCGGGTCGAACGACCCGGGACAGACGGCTGTGGTCACCTCGTCACGGTAGTACACGAGGCGGCCGCGGCCCGGGTGGCGGGGCCGGGCGCGCGCGGATCGCCGTCGCGCGCCACGATGGTCGGCGTGACCCCGTCGTCCGGTCCCGTCGTCGTGCCGCTCGGCACGCCGGCGCTCGTGCGCTCGCTGCACCGCGAGGTGCTCGAGCCGTCGTTCCCGCCGGCCGAGCTCGTCGACGCGGAGCGCCTCGTCGCGGGCCACGCGTCGGGCCGGCTGCGCAGCCTGGGCGTCGTCGAGGACGACCGTGTCGTCGCGGGCGTCGTCGGCGAGTGGTTCGTCGACGCGCGGGTCCTGCTCGTGCTGTACCTCGCGATCGCGCCCGGGCGGCGCGGCGGCGGGGTCGGCGGGCGGCTCCTCGCGGCGGCGCTCGACGACTGGCGCGCGCTCGCCCCGCTCGCCGTCGTCGCCGAGGTCGAGCACCCCGACCACCACGCCGCGAGCGACGCGTACGGCGACCCGGTGGCACGGCTGCGGTTCTACGCGCGCCTCGGCGCCCGCGTCCTCACGCTCCCCTACTTCCAGCCGGGCGACGGTCCCGGCGGCGAGCGCGTTCCGGCGCTCCTGCTCGTGTCGTTCCCCGCGCGCCCGGGTGACGACGTCGACGACGTCCCGGCAGTGCCGCTGCGCGCCTTCCTCGAGACGAACCTGCGCGAGAGCGAGGGGACGCTCGCCGACGACACCGCGACGCGCCGTCTGCTCGACGCCGCGGGAGGCGCGCGCGTCCGGCTCGTCGACCCGGCCGACCCGGTGGCCCTCGCGACCGTGCCGGTCGCGCTGCTCGCGCCCGCCGAGGCCCGCGCCCCGACGGCCTGAGCCGAGCATGCCGTCCCGACGTGCCGACCATGCGGTCGTGGCCCGTCCGGCGCCCCGGACGCGCCGAGACCGCATGGTCGGCGTGGTGGGCTATGCGTCGTCGGGAAGCTCGGGGCCCACGAAGAACACCGTCGTCTCGCCGTAGTCCTTCCGCGCGACGAGCTCCCACCCGTCCGGCCACGACGGCTCCGGCGTGCGGGTGGACCGCTCGACGACGACGACGGCCGCCGGGTCGAGCACGCCGGGTGCCGCGAGGTGGGCGAGCACGCGCTCGAGCGCCTCCGCGGTGACGTCGTACGGCGGGTCGACGAGCACGAGGTGGTACGGGCCGTGCCCCGGGCGCCCGGCGCCCGACGCCTCGGCCTCCCCACCCGCCGCGGTCCGCTGCGCCGCAGCCGCCGCGACGCCCGCGACGAACGCCTCGGCGGGCTGGGTGACGACCCGCACGCCGCCCAGACCGAGGGCGGCGACGTTGCGCCGCGCCACGTCCGCTGCGGCCCGCGCCGAGTCGACGAGCGTCACGTCGACCGCGCCGCGGCTCGCCGCCTCCAGGCCGAGCGCGCCCGAGCCCGCGTACAGGTCGAGGACGCGCGCGTCGTCGACCACCCCGAGGTGCTCCAGGCGCGAGAAGATCGCCTCGCGCACGCGCTCGCTCGTCGGCCGCGTCCCCCGCGGCGGGACCTGCAGCGTCCGCCCCCCGACCGTTCCCGCCACGATCCTCGTCACGCGCCCAGCCTAGACACGCGCGGCCGTGCCCGGCGCCACGGGCGCCCGCTCGCGAGGGCCTAGGCACGTGGGCCCGGATCGCTCAGGCGCGCTCGAGGAACTCCTCGCGCTCCGGGTCGAGCTGCTCGCGGATCGCGCCCGCGAGCGCCGGGTGGCCGGCGAGGTCGGGGTCGTGCGCGACGACGTCCGCCGCGTCGGCCCGTGCGGTCGCGATGACGTCCGCGTCCTTGACGACGCGGAGCAGGCGCAGCGAGCTCGCGCGCCCGGACTGCGCGGCGCCGAGGACGTCGCCCTCGCTGCGCAGCTCCAGGTCGACGCTCGCGAGCTCGAACCCGTCGGTCGTGCGCGCGAGCGTCTCGACGCGCGTCGCGGCAGGCGTGCCCGGCTGCGCGGTGGACACCAGGAGGCACAGGCCCGCGGCCGAGCCACGGCCGACGCGGCCGCGGAGCTGGTGGAGCTGGGAGATGCCGAACCGGTCGGCGTCGAGCACGACCATGACCGTCGCCTCGGGCACGTCGACGCCCACCTCGACGACCGTCGTCGACACGAGGACCTGCACGGCGCCCGACGCGAAGTCCGCCATGACGGCGTCCTTGTCCGCCGGGGCCATCTGCCCGTGCAGCACGCCGACCGCGAGTCCCGCGAGGCGCGGGTGCGCGCGCAGCTCGTCGGCGACCTCGAGCACGGCGCGCAGGGGCGCGCGCTCGGTGGCGTCGGGCGCGTCCGGGTCGAGGAGGAAGTCCGGCACCTCGTCGAAGTCGTCGTCGCCGCGCGGCGCGGCGGTGCCGGCGTCGGGCTCGTCCGGGTGGATGCGCGCGCACACCACGTACGCGCGGTGCCCGGCGTCGACCTCCTCGCGCACGCGTGCCCACGTGCGCTCCATCCAGGTCTCGTTGCCGGCCGGCACGACGTGCGTCGTGATGCCCGCGCGCCCGGCGGGGATCTCGGTGAGCGACGACGTCTCGAGGTCCCCGAACACGGTCATGGCGACGGTGCGCGGGATCGGGGTCGCGGTCATGACGAGCAGGTGCGGGCTCGTGCGCGCCTTGGCACGCAGCGCGTCGCGCTGCTCGACGCCGAACCGGTGCTGCTCGTCGACGACGACGAGCCCGAGGTCGGCGAACTGCACGTTCTCGGACAGCAGCGCGTGCGTGCCGACGACGATCCCGGCGGCGCCGCTCGCCGCGTCGAGCAGGGCCTCCTTGCGCGCGGCCGCGCCGAGCGACCCGGTGAGCAGAGCGACGCGCGTCCCGTGCTCGGCGCCGCCGAGGAACCCGCCCTCGGCGAGCGGCCCGAGGAGCGCGCGCAGCGTGCGCGCGTGCTGCGCGGCGAGCACCTCCGTCGGCGCGAGGAGCGCGGCCTGGCCGCCGGCGTCGATCACCTGGAGCATCGCGCGCAGCGCGACGACGGTCTTGCCCGACCCGACCTCGCCCTGCAGGAGCCGCTGCATGGGTCGCGCGAGCGCGAGGTCGGCGGCGATCTCCTCGCCCACCTCGCGCTGCCCCTGCGTGAGCGTGAAGGGCAGGGCGGCGTCGAAGTCGGCGAGGATGCCGGGCTCGCCCGGCGCGCGCGGCGGGCGAGCCGTCGCGGGCTCGGCGGCCGCGCGGGCGCGCCGCTGGGCGAGCGCGGCCTGGAGCACGAACGCCTCCTCGAACCGGAGCCGGTCGCGCCCGCGCCGCCACTGCTTCTCGTCGTACGGCTCGTGCACGTCGCGCAGCGCCTCGAGCCGCGTGCCCAGCCCGTGGCGCTCGCGCACCGCGTCGGGGACGGGGTCGGGCACGTCCTCCTCGCGCAGCGGGTCGAGCACGGTGCGCACCGCGGGCTGGATCTTCCAGCTCGGGATGCTCGCGCTCGCGGGGTAGATGGGGATCGGCCGGCTCGCCTCGAGCACGGCGCTCTCGGCGTCCTCCGCGTCGTCGTCCATCCCGATGATCTTGTAGTCCGGGTGGGTGAGCTGGCGCGTGCCCCGGTACATGCCGACGACGCCCGTGAACAGCCCGTGCCGGCCGGGGGCGAGCCGCTGCTCGTGGTAGCGCAGCACGTTGGGGCTCTTGGCGAAGAACGTCAGCGAGAGCTGCTGCGGGCCGTCCGTCACGACCGCCTCGAGGATGGCCCCGGCGCGGTTGCGCATGCGTCGCACCGTCGCGCTGCGGACCTGCGCGACGATCGTCACGTGCTCGCCGAGCGACAGCCCGCCGAGGTCGGTCAGCCGGCCCGGGTCGCCGTACCGGCGCGGGTAGTGCCGCAGGAGGTCGCCGACCGTCTCCAGCCCGAGCTTCGCGAGCGCGCCCGCGCTGCGCGTCCCGACGGCGCGGGTCAGGGGCTCGGCCAGACGGTCGCTCATGCCACCACCTCCTCGGCCGCGTCGCGGCCCTCGTCGGGTCCCTCGGCGGCGAGCGCGACGGCGCCGCCAGCCCGCCCGGAGCGCAGGAGCACGAGCTCGGCGCCCGCACGCGCCGCGTGGCCGGGCAGGTCGTCGAGCGCCGCGTCGGGCACGTCGTCGTCGGCGAGCACGGTCACGAGCTCGGCGCGCCGGGTGAGCAGCCGCGCGAGGAGGCCGCCGAGCACTGTCGCGGCCTCGGCCGCCGGGAGCCCGGTCGTCCGCGCCTGCGCCGTGCGCACGCCCGCGAGCGCGAACCGGGCCGCGTCGACCCGCCGCCGCGGCTCGGGCTCGACGAGCTGCGCGGCCGCGAGCGCGACCGCGACGTGCAGGTCGGTCGGGGCGGGCAGCACGTCGAGCGTCGTGACGCCGTCGCCTCGGAGCGTCCCGCGCAGGGCCTCGACGTCGTCGGCCGGGAGGTCGGTCCCGGCGAGGAGCGCGACGTGCGCCGCCCGTGCGTCGACGGCCACGCGGTGGAGCGCCGCGCGGTCGACGGGGCCGACCGCGTCGCGCAGCAGCACGACGGCGCCGGCGCGCGCGAGGTCCGCGACGAGCGCCGGGGCCGTGGTCACCGCGACGAGGCCCGGCCCGTCGTCCTGGCCCGCACCCGCGTGGTCGTGCGGCCGCGCATCGACGACGGCGCCCCGGTCGCCCGGCCCGGGCAGATGCCGCACGCGGACCTGGCGCAGGCCGCCGCCTCCCGCGGGACGGGAGGCCGAGCCGGGCGGCCCGCCGACGTCCGCCGCGAACGCCCGGCCCGCCGCGACGGCGGCCATCGGGTGGTCGGTGTGGACGTGCGCCTGCCAGAGGCCGGAGCCGCCCTGGCCGGGCCCGCCGACCACGACGACCGAGTCCCCGATCCGGGCCAGGTCCGCGCGCAGGTGCTCGGCAAGGGCGTCGTCGCCGGTCGCTGGGGCCGCCGCGCCCGACGCTCCCGGCGCGCGCGACGGCGCGGCCGGACCGTCGACCACGTACATCACCTCGAACTCGCCCCCCTCGTGCACGCCCTCGGTACCGGCGCCCGTCCCGGCGGACGACCCGGGCACGGGCACCATGCCGGACATCATGCCGAGCACGTCCGACACGCCCGCGCCGGCCGGGTCGTGGCCGTCCTCGGCGCGCCCGACCGCCTCGACGAGCGCGCCGAGCACGAGCACGAGACCGAGCGCGCCGGCGTCGAGCACCTGCGCCCGCGCGAGCACGTCGAGCTCGCCGGTGCTGCGCAGCGCCGCGGCGCGCGCGCCGTCGCGGGCCGCGGCCGCGACGGTCGCGGGTGTGGCCCCGGGGGCCGTGCGGGCGGCCGTGAGCGCGGCGCGCGCTGCGGCGTCGGCGGCCGTGAGGATCGTCCCGGGCGCGGGTCGCGCGACCGCGCCCCGGGCGGTGCGCGCGGCGCGGTCCAGACCGGCCGCGAGCGCGTCGCCCGGGACGACCGGGCGCTCCGCGAGCTCGAGCGCGAGCCCGCGCAGGTACTCGCTGAGGATGACGCCGGAGTTGCCGCGCGCGCCCACGAGCGCGCCGCGGGCGAGCCGCACGAGCAGGTCCCCGGCCCCGCTGCCCGGTGCCCGACCCGCCGGCAGCGCGCGGACCGCGTCGAGCAGCGTGAGGTACATGTTCGTGCCCGTGTCGGAGTCCGCGACGGGGAACACGTTGACCCGGTCGAGGGGCTCGCGCGCCGCCGCGAGGGCGCGCACCGCCGCCCCGCCCCACGCGACGACGACCGCGGCGTCGACCACGTCGGCTCCGGGGCTCACGTCGGACCGGCTCCTCGCGCTCGGGGGCGGCCCGCCGTACGGTCGACGGGCCGGACGACCGGTCGGGTCGTCGGGACCACGGTAGTCACCCGAGCGTGGTGCCGGGGCCGAGCCGCCCACGCGGAGGTCCATGCGAAGGCGAGCGAGGTCGGGCCGACCCGGGCCGGTTTGAGATCGGGCCGCCGGATCGGATACCCTGACGAGGTTGCCCGGGTGCTTCGCGCGCCCTCGACACCGTCGAGGAGCCGCCGAGGAACACCGGGCGAGACACCCTACAGACCATTCAGGACGTCGCCGCTGCGTGCGCGACGTGCACGACGATCAGGAGAAACCGTGGCTGCCAACTGCGACGTCTGCGGCAAGGGCCCGGGCTTCGGGCACAGCATCTCGCACTCCCACATCCGCACGAAGCGCCGCTGGAACCCGAACATCCAGCGCGTGCGCGCGGTGGTCGCGGGGACGCCCAAGCGTCTCAACGTGTGCACCTCCTGCCTCAAGGCCGGGAAGGTCACCCGCCCCGCCTGAGTCTCGCGAGACTTCCCACGAGAGCGTCTGCCGGTCGTCCGGCAGGCGCTCTCGTCGTCTGCGCCCGGGTGACGCGACCGTGCGCGGCGTGCCAGGGTGACCATGGTGGCCCGGGCGATGCGGGGCGGAGCGAGCGGGGGCGTCGTGCGAGGACCAGCAGGGGCGGTCGCGGCGGTGCTCGCCGCGACGCTCGCGGCCCTGGGCTCGGGCTGCTCGGCCGGCGGGACCTGCCCCCGCCGTCGGGTACGGGACGACGCTCGCGGTGCGGCTCTTCGACGGCTGGCCCGACCGCGACGCGCACGCGGTCGAGGTGAGCTGCCCCGACGCCGAGCCGGACTGCGGGCTCGGCGAGGACGAGGACCCGTCCGGGCCGCGCTGGTTCGCGTCGGTCAACACCCCCGACCTGGTCGACGTGCGCGTCCTCGACGCCGCGGGGACCGTCGTGTCCGAGCGCGCCGTCGAGCCGGACTATCGGGTCGTGGCCCGCCCGCACGGGACCGCGTGCGGGGGGCCGCGCGAGGCCGTCGTGAGCCTCGTGGACCGGTGACGTGGTGGTCGCGCGACGCGCGCGGCACGACCGTCGCCTTGCGGAGATCTCCTGGAGATCAGGACAAACCGGTTTGGTGGATCCCGGGCGCGGTGGCAGTCTTTGTCCATGGTGACGGAACTGAGCGAGGTAACGATCCGCCCGGCCGGTCCCGCGGACGCGAGCGCCATCGCGGCCGTGCACATCGCGTCGTGGCGGGGCGCGTACGCGGGCATCGTGCCCGACGAGTACCTGGCCTCGCTCGACCACGACCAGCGCGAGAAGCACTGGGTGCAGAGCCTGTCGACCCCCGGCGCCCGCACGTGGCTCGCCGACGCCGACGGCCGCACGATCGGCTTCGCCACGCTGGGCCCGAGCCGGGACGAGGACGCCGAGCCGGGCGACCTGGAGATCTACGCCATCTACCTCGACCCGGAGTCGTGGGGGCGCGGCGTCGCGCGCGACCTCATGCGCACGATGCTCGGCGAGGTTCCCCCGGGCACGACCGTGACGCTGTGGGTCCTCGAGGACGCGGAGCGCGCGCGCCGGTTCTACCGCCGCCACGGCTTCGTCCCCGACGGCGTCGAGCGCCGCGACGACATCGGCGGCAAGGACCTCACCGCGGTCCGCTACCGCCGGAGCTGAGTCCCGCGCCTCAGGCGCGGAAGTGGTCCCACCCGGGCGCCCGGTGCGGCACCGCGCCGTCGAGGCGCACGCCCGCGCCGTCGTCGTCCGCAGGGCGCACGACGCCGATCGCCCGGAACCCCGCCGGCAGCGTGGCGTGCGCGGGGAAGGTCGCGAGGAGCGCGTGGTCCTCGCCGCCGGACAGCACCCAGCCCTCGGCCCGGTCCTCCGCAGCACCCGCCCCGGGCGCGTCACCCGCGTCGCCCGCGGCGCCGGCGTGCCCCGCGAGCGCGCCGGCGGCCGCCCGGAGCCGGTCGCGGTCCGCGCCGAGCGTCGCGGGCGCGAGGTCCAGGACGGCGCCGCTCGCGCGGGCGATCCGGCCCGCGTCGCGCAGCAGCCCGTCCGAGACGTCCATCATCGCGGTGGCCCCGGCGTCGGCCGCTGCCGGGCCGGCCGCGAGCGGCGGGTCCGGGCGCAGGTAGGCGGCGACGAGCGCGTCGTCGACGTGGCCGCGGCCCGCGTCGAGCAGCGCGAGCCCCGCTGCGGACCGGCCGAGGGATCCCGCGAGCGCCACGACGTCCCCGGGGCGCGCACCGGAGCGCAGCACGGGGGCGCGCCCCTCGAGGTCCCCGTGCACGGTCACCGCGACGACGACCTGGTCTCCCCCGGACAGGTCGCCGCCGACGACCGCGGCGCCCAGGGGCGTGCAGGCGTCCGCGAGCCCGCGCGCGAGGCCCGTGACCCAGTCGACGGGCAGGTCGCCCGGCATGACGAGCGAGACGACGAGGGCCGCGGGGCGCGCACCCATGGAGACCACGTCGGCGAGGTTCTGCACCGCGGCCCGCCACCCGACGTCGTACCCGGACGACCAGCGGCGGCGGAAGTGCCGGTCCTCGACGAGCACGTCGGTCGAGACGACGTAGCGGCCGTCGGGCGCCGCGACGACGGCGCAGTCGTCGCCGGGGCCGACGAGCGTCGTCGGCGCGGTGGGCAGCAGGGGGAAGATCCGGGCGAGGAGCGCCTCCTCGGGCACGTCGCGGACCAGCAGGGGCGTCTCGCTCACGCGGCCACCCTAGCCGCCGTCCGGCCGGTCACGGGCACCGTCCGGGGGCCGCTACGGTGGTCGCGTGCTCGACGTCGTCCCTCCCCGTCCCACCTCCGCCCGCCCGAGGTCGCCCCGGGCCCGCCGCGCGTCCCGACGGCCCCTCGTCCGCGTGCTCGCGGTGCCCGCGCTCCTCGGTACCGTCGCCGCGACCGCCGCGTGCGCGCCGCGCATCGGCGTCCCGGTCGCGGACGACGCGGCGAACCCGCTGTGCGCGGACGTCGTGCTCGCGCTGCCGGAGTCGCTCGGCGAGGACCTGCCGCAGGTCGGGACGACGAGCCAGGCCACGGCCGCGTGGGGCGAGCCGGGCGCGGCGGTGACGCTGCGGTGCGGCGTCGAGGTGCCCGGGCCCACGACGACGGCGTGCCAGAGCGTCGAGTCCGACGGCGGCACGGTGGACTGGCTCGTCGTCGAGGAGGACGGCACGTGGACGTTCACGACCTACGGGCGCGACCCCGCGGTGCAGGTCGTGGTGCCCCCGGCCGTGACGGAGCAGCACTCCACGTCGTTCGTCGCGGACCTCGGGCGCGCCGTCATGGAGGTCCCGCAGACGCGCGCGTGCGTCGGCACGGGCGACCTGGGCTGAGGCCGGCGGGTCAGCGCAGGCCGGTGGGCCGCTCGAGCGCGAGCGCGACGAGCTCGTCGATGAGCTCGGGGTAGCTCAGACCCGACTTCTCCCACATGCGCGGGTACATCGAGTAGGGCGTGAAGCCCGGCATGGTGTTGATCTCGTTGACGACGACCTGCTCGTCGGGC
Organism: Cellulosimicrobium composti; assembly: GCF_010287905.1. Classification (NCBI taxonomy): domain Bacteria; kingdom Bacillati; phylum Actinomycetota; class Actinomycetes; order Micrococcales; family Promicromonosporaceae; genus Cellulosimicrobium; species Cellulosimicrobium composti. The sequence goes on along the minus strand of NZ_JAAFAN010000010.1, from coordinate 64,078 downwards.
GTGACGAACACGTCGACGCGGGAGAGCCCCTCGGCGCCGACGGCCTCGAACGTACGGATTGCGATCTCGCGCACACGCTCGACGAGGTGCTCGGGCAGGTCGGCGGGGCACGACAGCTCGACCCCGGCCTCGTCGAGGTACTTGGCCTCGAAGTCGTAGAAGTCGTGGATCTCGCCGGTGACGACGATCTCGCCCGGCAGCGACGCGCGCGGGCGCTCGCCACCGCGTCCGCCGAGCACGGCGCACTCGATCTCGCGTCCCACGACGCCCGCCTCGACGACGACCTTGGGGTCGTGCTCCTGCGCGGCGGCGATGGCCGCGGGGAGGTCCGCGAGGTCGTCGACCTTGGAGATCCCGAGGCTCGACCCGGCGCGCGCCGGCTTGACGAACACGGGCAGGCCGAGCGCGGCCACGGTCTGGGTCCACGCCTCGGGGTCGCGCTCGAACGCGCCCGGCTTGATGACGGTGTACGGGGCGATCGGCAGACCCTCGCCCGCGAGCACGAGCTTCATGTAGTGCTTGTCCATGCCGACCGCGGACGCGAGCACGCCCGCGCCGACGTAGCGCACGTCGGCGAGCTCGAGCATGCCCTGGAGCGTGCCGTCCTCGCCGTACGGCCCGTGCAGGAGCGGGAAGACGACGTCCACCTCGCCGAGCACGCGCGGCACCTCGCCCGGCGCGAGGACGCGCAGGTCCCGGCGACCGGTCGACAACGGGAGGATGACCTCCTCGCCCGTGGCCTCGACCTGCGGCAGCCGGCCCGCGGTGATCTCCCAGCGCGCCGGCTCGTCGGCGGCGAGGACCCACTCCCCCGACGGCGTGATCCCGACGGGCACGACGTCGTAGCGCGACCGGTCGATCGCGCGCAGGACGCCCGCCGCCGTCGCGGCGGAGATGGCGTGCTCGCCCGAGCGGCCCCCGAACAGGACGAGGACGCGGGGCTTGCGGGGCGTACCGGTCGGGCGCTCGTCGGTGGACGGCACGGACCGGTCGGGGCTCTGGCTGGACATCGCGGACGACCCTACCGGACGTGGGACCGCGCGGACGCGCGCGTGCGGGCTCCTGAGGACCGCCCTGGCAGGCCCGTGACGACCGCCACGGGAACGATCGCGCGCGCCGCCGCGTTGGGAGTGCCGTGGAAGACACGACTCTCGAGGCCCCCGCGGCCGACGACCCCGACCATAGTCCCGGCCGCACCGGCCCCGGCACCCGGCGGACGCACCTGCGCGTCACCGGCGACCGGAGGGCGGTGCGGGCACGATGACGACGGTCCTGTCCCTCCTGCTCGGCCTCCTCGTGGTCCTCGCGATCACGGCGGCGACGGCCTACTTCGTCGCCCAGGAGTTCGCCTACATGACCGTCGACCGCTCCCGTCTGGGAGCGAAGGCGGAGGCCGGCGACGAGTCGGCCCGGCGCGCGCTCGCCGTCACCCGGCGCACCTCCTTCGTCCTGTCCGGGGCACAGCTCGGCATCACCGTGACGGGACTGCTCGTCGGCTACGTGGCCGAGCCCCTCATCGGCGAGTCGCTGGGCACCCTGCTCGGCGGCGTGGGCGTCCCGGCGGGCGCAGGCGTCGCGATCGGCACCGTCCTGGCGCTCGTGCTGTCGACCATCGTCCAGATGCTGTTCGGCGAGCTGTTCCCCAAGAACCTCGCCATCGCGCGCCCCGAGCCGCTCGCGAAGGGCCTGGCGCGGTCCACGACCGCCTACCTCACGGTGTTCGGCTGGCTCATCGCGGTGTTCGACAAGGCGTCCAACGCGTTGCTGCGGATGCTGCGGATCGAGCCCGTCCACGACGTCGACACCACCGCCACGGCGCGCGACCTCGAGCACATCGTGGCCGACTCGCGCGAGAGCGGGGACCTGCCCGACGAGCTCTCCGTGCTCCTCGACCGCGTGCTGGACTTCCCGCAGCGCGACGTCGAGCACGCGATGATCCCGCGCTCGCGCGTGGGCACCGTCCGGCCCGAGGCGACGGTCGCCGAGGTCCGTGGGCTCATGGCCCGCGCGCACACGCGCTACCCCGTGGTCGACGACACGGACCAGCCGCTCGGCGTCGTCCAGCTCGCCGACGTCCTCGCGACCGACCTGCCCGACGACGCCCCCGTGACCGCGATCATGCGGCCCGCCGTCGTGCTGCCCACGCTCATGACGCTGCCCGACGCGCTCGCGCAGCTCAACGCCACGCGCAACCAGCTGGCGTGCGTCATCGACGAGTACGGCGGCTTCACCGGCGTGCTCACGGTCGAGGACCTCGCCGAGGAGCTCGTGGGCGAGATCACCGACGAGCACGACCCCGAGCAGCCGGTCACGGTCACGGCCGAGGCCGACGGCGTGTGGGTCATGGGCGGCGACGTCCACCTCGACGAGGCCGAGCGCGCGATCGGGCACGACCTGCCGCGCGGCGACCACGAGACGGTCTCGGGCCTCCTCATCTCCCAGCACGGCGCCCTGCCGCGCGCGGGCGACACGGTCGAGGTGCCCCTGCCCGACGACCCGGCCGACCTCGTCCACGACGAGCCCGTGCACCGCGCGCTCGTCGTCGACGTCCTGTCCGTCGAGCGGCACGTGCCGCGCCTCGTGCGCGTGCGCCTCGTCGAGCAGCGCGGCGACGTCCCCCACGCCGACGCCCCCGACCCGACCGACGCGACGGAGGAGACCCGATGAGCAGCCCCTGGGTCGTCGTCGTGGCGACCGTCGTCATCATCGCGCTCAGCGCGTTCTTCGTCGCCGTGGAGTTCGCGCTCCTCGGCGCCAAGCGGCACCGCCTCGAGGACGCCGCCCCCCGGAGCCGCGCCGCGCGCGCCGCGCTGCGCAGCTCGAACGAGCTCACGCTCCTCATGGCGGGCGCGCAGCTCGGCATCACCGCGTGCACGCTCGCGCTCGGCGCCATCACCAAGCCCGCCGTGCACCACTGGATCACGCCCGTCCTCGAGACGTGGGGCGCACCCTTGTGGGCCGCCGACGTCGCGGGCTTCGTGCTCGCGCTCGTGATCGTCACCTTCCTGCACCTCGTCGTCGGCGAGATGGCGCCGAAGTCGTGGGCGATCGCCCACCCCGAGCGCTCGGCGACGCTGCTCGCCCTGCCCATGCGCGGCTTCATGGCCGCGTCCCGACCGCTCCTGCGCTGGCTCAACTCGCTCGCCAACCGCTGCGTGCGCGCCGTGGGCGTCGAGCCGGTCGAGCACGTCGAGGGCGGCGGGCAGGACGCCGCGACCCTGCGCCACCTCGTGGAGCACTCGGCGAACGTCGGTGCGCTCGAGGCGTCCTACCGGGCCCAGATCTCGGGCGTCATCGAGCTCGAGACGCTCACCGTCGACGCGCTCGTGCCGGCGGGCGCGCACCCCACGTCCGTGCCGTCCACGGCCACGGCCGCCGACGTGCGCGCCGCGTCCGCCCGGTCCGGGCACCTGCGCATCCTCGTGCAGAACGGGAGCGTCGTGCCGAAGGTCGTGCACGTGCGCGACACGCTGCTCGAGCCGGACGACCGCCCCGCGCGCGACCTCGCGCGCCCGGGCTTCGTGCTCCCCTCGGGCACGACCGTGCACGCCGCGCTCGCGCGCATGCGCGAGTCGAGCGAGCAGCTCGCGGTCGTCATGGACGGCGAGCGGTTCGTCGGCGTCGTCACGCTCGCGGACGTGCTGCGCCGCATCCTGCCGCACCCCGACGAGCCCTCGGCGGCCCTCGTCGGCTGACCGACCGGCGTACGGTGGACGGGCCCCGGCGCCCTCGGTCGCCGGGGCCCGAGCCGTCCGTCCGACCGAAGGCAGGCCATGTCCACGCCCGTCCCGTCCCCGGCGCCCTTCGCCGCCCCCTTCCCCGCCGCCCGCACCCTCCTCGCCGACGACCTCCTGGGCGAGATCCGCGGCCGCGCGGCCGGCTACGACCGCGACAACGCGTTCTTTACCGAGGACCTCGACGCCCTCACCCGGGCCGGCTACCTGCGCGCGCTCGTCCCGGAGTCGTTCGGTGGCGCCGGTCTCGGGCTGCGCGAGGTCGCGCACGAGCAGGCGCGCCTCGCGGGCGCGGCGCCCGCGACGGCTCTGGCGGTCAACATGCACCACGTGTGGACGGGTGTCGCGCGCTACCTGCACGAGCGCGGGGACTCCTCGCTCGACTGGCTGCTCGAGGAGGCCGGGCGCGGCGAGGTGCTCGGGTTCGGCTACTCCGAGGGCGGCAACGACCTCGTGCTGCTCGGCTCGCGCACCGAGGCGCGGCCCGACGGCGCGGGCGGCTACACGTTCCACGGCCGCAAGATCTTCACCTCGAACTCGCCCGCGTGGACGCGCCTCGGCGTCCTCGGGCTCGACTCGACGTCCGACGACGCCCCGCGCCTCGTGCACGCGTTCGTCGCCCGGGACGCCGGGGTCGAGGTGCTCGACGACTGGGACACGATGGGGATGCGCGCGTCCCAGTCCCGCTCGACCGTGCTCGACGGCGCGCACGCCCCCGCCGACCGCGTCGTGCGGCGCCTCGCACCCGGGCCGACGCTCGACCCGCTCGTCGTCGGGATCTTCACGACGTTCGAGACCCTGCTCGCGTCGGTGTACACGGGCATCGCCGAGCGTGCGCTCGAGCTCGCCGTCGCGGCCGCGCGCCGCCGGACGTCGATGAAGAACGACGGGGCGCCGCTCTCCCAGGACCCGGACATCCGCTGGCGCCTCGCGGACGCCGCGCTCGCGCTCGACGCCGTCTGGCCGCAGATCGACACGGTCGCGGGCGAGCTCGACGCGCTGGTCGACCGGGGCGCGGGCTGGTTCCGCGCGACCGCGGGCCTCAAGGTGCGCGCGACGGAGACGGCCAAGACCGTCGTCGACCAGGCGGTCCGCGTCGCGGGCGGGTCCAGCTACTTCTCCGGCAACGAGCTGGGCCGGCTGTACCGCGACGTGCTCGCGGGGATCTTCCACCCGTCCGACGACGAGTCCGCCCACTCGACGGTCGCGCAGTCCCTCCTGGGCCCGCTCGACTGACGGGACCGCCGCGCCGAGCATGCGGTTCTGGCCCGTCCCGGCGGCGGGACGGGCCAGAACCATATGTTCGGCCGGCACGGTCGCCAGGTCCGGGGTCAGGGGGCGGTCGCCCGGGGCACTCGTCTCGGGCGCGGGCGTACGCTGCCGCCATGACCGACGCGACCGCCCCCGACGCCCTCTCGCCCGCGACCGTCGCCGTCGCCGCCGGACGGCCCCCACGGGCGCAGGGCGCGCCCGTGAACCCCCCGATCGTGCTGTCCTCGACGTACGTCTCGCAGGGTGTACAGCAACCGGGTGAGCTCCTGTACACACGGATGGACACCGAGACGTGGCACCCGTTCGAGGAGGCGCTGGCCGCGCTCGAGGGCGGCGAGCACCCGGGCGTGGCGTTCGGCTCCGGGATGGCGGCGATCGCGGCCGTGTTCTCGTTCGTGCCCGCGGGCGGGACCGTCGTGCTCCCGCGCCACGCGTACCAGGTGACGCTGGGGTTCGCGGACGACCTCGCGGCGCGCGCAGACGTGCGGGTCGTGCGCGTCGACGTCGCCGACACGGACCAGGTGGTCGCCGCGCTCGACGGTGCGTCCCTCCTGCTCGTCGAGTCGCCGACGAACCCCATGCTGGAGGTCGCGGACCTGCCGGTCCTCCTCGCGGCCGCGCGCGAGCGGGGCGTGCTGACCGCCGTCGACAACACGTTCGCGACGCCGCTCGGCCAGCGCCCGCTCGACCACGGCGCGGACGTCGTCGTGCACTCGGTGACGAAGTACCTCGCCGGGCACTCGGACGTCGTGCTCGGCGCGGCGGTCGCCCGCACGCCCGAGCTCACCGCGGCGCTGCGCGCCTACCGGACCCTGCACGGCTCGATCCCGGGCCCGTTCGAGGTGTGGCTCGCCCTGCGCGGCCTGCGCACGCTCGCGCTGCGCGTCGACCGCGCGCAGGCGAGCGCCACCGAGCTCGCACGACGCCTCGCCGACCATCCCGACGTCGTCGAGGTCCGCCACCCGAGCCTGCCGAGCGACCCCGGCCACGAGCGCGCGACGCGCCTCATGACGGGCTACGGGTCGATCCTCGGGGTGCGCCCGCGCGGCGGTGCGGCCGGTGCCGACGCCGTCGTGGGGGCGGTGCGGCTGTGGGTGCCGGCGACGAGCCTCGGGGGCGTGGAGTCGAGCCTGGAGCGCCGTCGCCGGTTCGCGACCGAGTCGCCGACCGTGCCCGAGGACCTCCTGCGCCTGTCCGTCGGCATCGAGGACGTCGAGGACCTGTGGCGCGACCTCGACCGGGCGCTGCGCGCCGCGGCCGGCTGACGCGCTACCCGGCGTCGCCCCGCAGGTCCCGCCGCGTCGGCGATCCTCGCGTCGGTGCCCGGCGGCAGGTGCTCTCGCAGCGGGCCCGCACGGCCGCCGAGACCGCGTCGTGACCCGACCGGGACCGGACCGTGGCCGGGCCGCCGCGCGAGCGTGACCTGCGGTTTCTAGGATCGACGCATGACGACTCGACGAGCGGTGCGCAGGGGCGACTGCGGACGACGGCGGCACCCGGTCGTGCCCGCGGCGCGGCGGGGCAGCGCCGCGTCGGCGGCCCTGCTCGCCCTCGCGCTCGCCGCGTGCACGCCGGGCGGGACGGACGACCCGCCCTCGCCGTCGGGGAGCGCGACGAGCGACGCGCCCGACCCGACGCCGTCGGACTCCGGCACGGCGGGCGAGAGTCCGACCGACGACGCGTCGACGCCGTCCGACGACGCGACCGAGGCACCCGTGCCGTTCCCCGCGAACACCGAGCCCGACACCGCCGACCCGTCGGCGGACGCCGCGCTCACCGTGACCGACGTGCGCGTGGGGCACCACGACGGGTTCGACCGCGTGGTCCTCGAGCTCGGCGGGACGGGCACCCCGGGGTGGCGCGTCGAGTACGTGGACCAGCCGATCGGCGACGGCAAGGGCGACGTCGTCGCGGTGGACGGCGACGCGTACCTCCAGGTCATGATCTCCGGCTCGGGGTACCCGATGGACACCGGCGTCGAGGAGTACGCGGGCCCCAACCCCGTGCGTGCGGGTGACGACGGCGAGGTCGAGGAGGTCCGCCTGCTCGGGGTGTTCGAGGGGTACACGCAGGCGTTCGTCGGGGTCGACGACGAGCCGCGCCCGTTCCGCGTGTTCGCGCTCGAGGACCCGACCCGCGTCGTGGTCGACGTCCGCGACGACGGCTGAGCGCTCAGCGCTCCGCGGAGATGCCCTCGGCCTTCTGCGGCCGCGCGAGCAGGCCGCGCGCCATCTCGTCGACGGGCATGCCCTCGTGCAGCACGGCGACCACACCGGCCGTGATGGGCATCTCGACGCCCACCTTCTGCGCGAGCTCGAGCACCGAGCGGCAGGACTTCACGCCCTCGGCGGTCCCCCCGGTCGCGGCGATCGCGTCGTCGAGGCTCAGCCCCTGGCCCACGTGCTTGCCGAGCGTGTGGTTGCGCGACAGCGGCGACGAGCACGTCGCGACGAGGTCGCCCATGCCCGCGAGACCCGGGAACGTCTCGGCGTCGGCGCCCAGCGCGAGCCCGAGGCGCGTGATCTCGACGAGGCCGCGCGTGATGACCGTCGCCGTGGTGTTGTACCCGAACCCGCGCCCCTGCGCGATGCCGACGGCGAGCGCGATGACGTTCTTCACCGCGCCGCACAGCTCGACCCCGACGACGTCGCGGTTCGTGTACGGGCGGAAGTACGACGACGAGCACGCGCGCGCCACGTAGCGCGCGGTCTCCTCGTCGACGCACGAGACGACGGTCGCCGTGGGCTGCCGGTGCGCTATCTCGCGAGCCAGGTTCGGGCCGGAGACGACCGCGACGCGCTCGGCGGGCAGGTCGAGGGCCTCCATGACGACCTCGCTCATGCGGCGGTCGGTGCTGAGCTCGACGCCCTTCATGAGCGACACGGCGACGGCGTCCGGCGCGAGGTGCGGCCGGAGCTCCGCGAGCGTCGCGCGCGCGACCTGCGAGGGGATCGCGACGACGACGAGGCCCGCCCCGGCGAGCGCGTCACGCGCGTCGGTCGTGGCGCGGATGCCCGCGGGCAGCTCGATCCCCGGCAGCCGCTTCTCGTTGCGACGGGAGAAGTTCACCTGCGCGGCGACCTCGGGGTCGCGGCCCCAGAGGCGCACCTCGCAGCCGGCGTCGGCGAGCACGGCGGCGAACGTCGTGCCCCAGCTCCCCGACCCGAGCACGGCGGCCACGACGCGCTCCGCGGCGGGGGCGTCGTCGGCGCCGAGCGGCACGGGGCTGATCTCGACGGTCTGGTCCCCGCTCATCGGCGGCCCTCCGAGCCCGGGTTCTTGCGCATGTCGAAGCGCTCGGCGGGCGCCTGGGCCCCGCGGATCTCCTCGAGCTGGCGCGTGATCGCCGCCATGATGCGCTCGGTCGCCTCGCGCAGTGTCGCGCTGTCCAGCGGGCGGTCGTACAGGTCGGACAGGTCGACGGGCGGTCCCGCGTGCACGGCGACGTGCTTCGGCGGGATCGGCTTGAAGACCTTCCCGTAGGGCGCGAGGAGCTGCTCGGCACCCCACTGCGCGATCGGCACGACGGGCGCGCGGCTGGCCAGCGCGAGGCGCGCGGCGCCCGTCTTGCCGACCATCGGCCAGCCGTCCGGGTCCCGCGTGAGCGTCCCCTCGGGGAAGAACACGACGCACTCCCCCTCGTCCAGGCGCGCCGTGGCGTCCACGAGCGACTGCGCCGCGCCGGCCGTCCCGCGGTGCACCGGGATCATGCCCGTGCGGCGCAGGATGCCGCCGAGGACGGGGACCGAGAAGAGCGACGCCTTCGCCGTGATCTTCGGTGCCCGGCCCTGGTCGTAGAGGAAGTGCGCCAGCGTCACGGGGTCGACCTCGGTGACGTGGTTCGCGGCGGCGATGAAGCCGCGCGCGGGCAGGTTCTCGGCTCCCCGCCAGTCGCGGCGGGTGATCGCGAAGAGGATCGGGCGCAGGAAGAACGCGAGGATCTTGTACGCGCGCGGGGTCGGGGGAAGGCTCGGCACGATCCCCGAGCCTACCGGGCGCAGCCCGCCGTCAGATCCAGCCGTGCCGCCGCGCGGCGTGCGCGGCCTCGTGACGGTTGGCCGCCCCGAGCTTCGCCGCCGCCGACGACAGGTAGTTGCGGACGGTGCCGGGAGCGAGGTGGGCGCGCGCGGCGATCTCCTCGACGGGGGCCCCGTCCGCGGCGAGCTCGAGCACGTCGGCCTCGCGCGGCGTGAGCGGGCTCGCCCCGGCCGCGATCGCCTCGGCGGCGAGCTCCGGGTCGACGTACCGGCCGCCGTCGTGCACCTGGCGCACGACGTCGGCGAGCACGCGCGCCGAGACCGTCTTGGGCAGGAACCCGCGCGCGCCTGCCTCGAGCGCGCGCTTGAGGTAGCCGGGGCGGCCGTGGCTCGTGACGATGACGACCCCGCACCCCGGCAGGTCGCGAGCGAGCTGCTGCGCGACCTCGACCCCGTCGAGCCCGGGCATCTGGAGGTCGAGCACCGCGACGTCCGGCGCGAGCTTGAGCGCCGCCGCGACGGCCTCGGGTCCCGACGCGGCCTGGGCGACGACGTCGAGGTCGTCCTCGAGCGCGAGGAGCGACGCGACGGCATCGCGGATGAGGTTCTCGTCGTCGGCGAGCAGGATGCGGATCACGCGGAGGCGGTCCTCTCGGGCTGGGTGGAGGGGCGGTCGGGGCGGGGGTCGGGCACGCGCGCCACGAGGCCGAAGCGCCGGTCGTCGACCCAGGTCTCGAGCGCACCGCCCGCGCCCTCGAGCCGCTCGGCGAGGCCGACGAGGCCGGATCCCCGGCCCGCGCGCGCCGTGGCGGGCACGCCGTCGTTGACGACCTCGACGACGCTCGACCCGCCGTCGCGGTGCACGGTGATGACGCACGTCGTCGCGGTGGAGTGCCGCACGACGTTCGTCACGGCCTCGCGCACCGCCCAGGCGAGCGCCTCCTGCGCCTCCTGCCCCACGGGCGTCTCGTCGCCGTGCACGGTCGTCGTGATGCCGGCGGAGCGCAGCACGGAGCGCGCGCCCGCGAGCTCGGCGCCCAGGTCGGCGCTGCGGTACCCGGCGACGACGGCGCGCACCTCGCGCAGCGCGTCCTGCGCGATCCGGCGCACCTCGAGCATCTGCTCCTCGGCCCCCGGCCGGCCACGGGCCGCGAGCTCGGCGGCGAGCTCGCTCTTCACGGCGACGACGGAGAGCGTCCGGCCGAACACGTCGTGCAGGTCGCGCGAGAACCGGAGCCGTTCCTCGGCGACGGCGAGGCGCGCGTGCAGGACGCGCGTGCGGTCCTGCTCCCACACGACGCCGAGCATCCAGATGGAGACCCGGTAGGACCCGACGATCCCGACCGCCATGAAGAACGTCGCCAGCCCCATGAAGACGGCGACCCCCGCGAACGTGGACGTGCGCGACGGGTCGGTGCCGACCGCCGCGGCCGTCGCGACGGTCGCGCCCACCGTGAACAGGGTCGCGCCGAGGGCCGCGAGGAGCAGGTGCCGGAAGAGCAGCAGCGGCGACGCCGCGGCGAGGAGCGGCATGACGCCGAGGAGGACGGCGAAGAACCGCCCGGCGACCGCGCCCTCGTCACCGTCGCCGACGGGGAACGTCGGGACGGCGACGACCACGAGCGCGACCGTCAGCACGACGGCCGCCGTGCCCAGCCACGGCCGCACGGGCGGTCCCCCGAGGAACTGCGAGATCCCGGCGCGCAGCAGCGCGACGCACGCGATCGTGTGGGCCACGACGACGACGAGCCACGGCAGGACGAGGTCCCGGTCGAACGTCGGTTCGGCGCCGAGGATCGACAGCGCGAAGAAGGGCTCGAACGCGGACAGGAAGTAGAGCGAGCCGCGCGTGTACGTGTCGAACCGCTCGGGCGCGGAACGGCGCGACCACGACTCGAGGAACGTGCGGGGTCTGCTCACGGTCCCCAGCCTGTCACGCCCCGCGGTGCGCGGGGCGTGACAGGCGTCATGAGGTGCGGCGGCGCGGTCAGTCGCGGCTGACGTCGGCGCCGAGCGCCACGAGCTTGTCCTGGAAGCTCTCGTAGCCGCGGTCGATGAGGCTGATGCCGCGCACCGTGGACGTGCCCTTGGCCGCGAGGGCGGCGATGAGGTGGGAGAAGCCGCCGCGCAGGTCGGGGACCTCGATGTCGGCCGCGGAGAGCGGCGTCGGGCCGGAGACGACGGCGGAGTGGTGGAAGTTGCGCTGCCCGAACCGGCAGTCGCGCCCGCCCAGGCACTCCTTGTACACCTGGATGGTCGCGCCCATGCCGCGCAGCGCGTCGGTGAACCCGAAGCGGTTCTCGTAGACCGTCTCGTGGACGATCGACAGGCCCTTGGCCTGCGTGAGCGCGACGACGAGCGGCTGCTGCCAGTCCGTCATGAAGCCGGGGTGCACGTCGGTCTCGAGCACGATGGGCGACAGGTCACCGCCCGGGTGCCAGAACCGGATGCCGTCGTCCTGCACGTCGAACCGGCCGCCGACCTTCCGGAACGTGTTGAGGAACGTCATCATCTCGGGCTGCGTCGCGCCCTTGACGGTGATGTCGCCCCCGGTCGCGAGCGCGGCCGACGCCCACGACGCCGCCTCGATGCGGTCGCCGAGCGCGGTGTGCGTGTACCCGTCGAGGCGGTCGACGCCCTCGATGCGGATCACGCGGTCCGTGTCGACCGAGATGATCGCGCCCATCTTCTGCAGGACGGCGATGAGGTCCATGATCTCGGGCTCGATCGCCGCGTTGGAGAGCTCGGTGATGCCCTCGGCGCGCACGGCGGTGAGCAGGAGCTGCTCCGTCGCGCCGACCGACGGGTAGGGCAGCGCGATCTTGGTGCCCTGGAGGCGGCGCGGGGCGCGGATGTGGATGCCGTTCTCGCGCTTGTCCACGACGGCGCCGAACTGGCGCAGGATGTCGAGGTGGTAGTTGATGGGCCGGTCGCCGATCCGGCAGCCACCGAGGTCGGGGATGAACGCCTCGCCGAGGCGGTGCAGCAGCGGCCCGCAGAAGAGGATCGGGATGCGGCTCGAGCCCGCGTGGGCGTCGATGTCCGCGACGTGCGCGGACTCGACGTTGGAGGGGTCGAGGTCGAGGACGCCGGCGTCCGGGTCCGACTTCACGGCCACGCCGTGCAGCTCGAGCAGTCCCGTCACGACGCCCACGTCGCGGATCTGCGGCACGTTGCGCAGCACGCTCGGCGACTCGCCCAGCAACGACGCCACCATTGCCTTGGACACGAAGTTCTTCGCGCCCCGCACGGTGATCGTCCCGTCCAGCGGGGTCCCGCCGTTCACGTACAGCACGTCATTCATCAGTTCAGGTTGCCCTCTCGACTGCGGGTGGTTCGCGGGCCCGAGTTCAGGCCCTCGTGCGCCAACGCGGGGCACCCGGAGATTATTCACCGTTCGAGTAATCTACGTGATTCTCTTCCTGCTTCATTGACCTCTGCCTCACCGTGGTGGGGTCTCACGTGGTCTCGACAGGCGTTTTGGGTCTCCGGGGAACTGCCCGGCGACCAGCCGTTCTCAGACAGCAAGCCGTAGGAGATTGATGGCAGCCGTGCCATCGCGATCGTGGACCGCGCCGCAGGGGCAGGTCCAGGTTCGGTCCGCCAGTCTCAGGTCGTGATTGATGTCCCCACAGGTCGTGCAGGTGCGGGTGGAGGGGTACCAGCGATCCACCACCACGAGCCGGGCGCCGTACCAGGCGGCCTTGTAGGTCAGCTGGCGGCGGAACTCAGACCAGCCCGCGTCGACGATATGCCGGGCCAGGCTCCGGTTCCGGATCATGCCAGCGACGGACAAGTCTTCCACGACGATCGTCGAGTTGGATCTCGTCAACGACGTCGTGAGCTGGTGCAGGAAATCGGCGCGCGCGTCGGAGACTCCCAGGTGGACCTCCGCGACCCGCCGTGCGGCCTTCGCGCGGTTCTTCGAACCAGGTTGCGCACGAGCCAGGGCCTTGTTCGCCCGCCGCAGTCGATGCAGGCGCCGCCCGAGGTGACGCGGGTTGGCAACCTTGGTCACGGTCCCGTCGTCGGCTGCGATCGTCGCGAACGTCGTGATCCCGAGGTCGATCCCGACCACCGGACCGTGGACAGGTGCGACACGGCGGGCGTCGATGTCGGCGCGGTCCACATCGACCTGAAAACTGATCCACCACCGCCCGGCCCGCGCCTCGACCCGGGATCCGAGCACCCGTGCCCTCCCGTCGGCGATCCGGTCCGTGAGCCAGGACATGTCCTCAAGCGCCCTCACCATCCCTACGGCAGGGATACGCACATGCCTGACATCGACCGGGCGGGCGCGATCGGCGTCCATCCGAAACCTCGACCCGTTCTTGCGACGTCGGAACCGCGGGAACCCGACACGTCTGCCCTTGCGCTGCCCGGTCCTGGACGCTGCCCAATTCGACAACGCGGCGGCCAACGCACGGCAGGCCTCCTTCGGGACCCGCGACGATAGTCCCTCGGCGACGAACCACGGGTACGCCCGCCCATGGGTGGCGCGCCAGTACTTCTCCAGCGCAGGCGCCGACCAACCCACCGCCGGCGTCAGCTCGGCGTCGCCGATCCCATACGTCTTCTCAACCGCTCGCTGCCCCATGACCGCTTTGACGTGCGCGAGCCCATGGTTGAACACGACCCGATGCAAACCAGCATGCTGCGCCAACCGTCCGACCTGGTCCCGCGTGGGTCCGAGCTCGACCTTGAATCCCTGCAATGTCACGACATCACCTTCCCAGGCGCCCCTGACATCGCCGCCGGTCACGGGGATCGGGTCTGCGGTGGCACGGAGCCCACAGGGCCGCGGAGCCGCTGTGCCTGCACGAGGCGTCGTGTTCGACCCCGCTGCCCGGGCGCACGGGATCGCCACCGCCGCCGACCCGAATACCATTACCGACGACATCCTTGCCTGGATCGGCCGCCGCTGACCCTCTACGAACCAAGCCCTAGACTGCCCGCGCCTCGAACGCCGCGACGTACCCGTCGATCTCGGCGAGGTACGCCGCGCGCTGCGAGTCGCCCAGCCACGACGCCTCGAACGAGTTGCGCGCGAGCTGCACGACCTCGGCGACCGTGAGGTCGGCCGCCTCGGCGAGCGCCACGTAGTTGTCCGCGACGTAGCCGCCGAAGTACGCGGGGTCGTCGGAGTTCACGGTGACGCGCACGCCCGAGCGCAGCAGGCCCGCGATCTCGGTCGCCTTCATGTCGTCGGTGACGAACGAGTTCGAGATCGGGCAGCACGTGAGCCCCAGACCGCGCTCGCGCACGACGTCGACGAGCGCCGGGTCCTCGACGACGTTCGTGCCGTGGTCCACGCGGTCCACGCCGATCTCGTCGAGGACCGTGCGGATGTTGTCGATGCTGCCGACCTGGTCGATGTCGCAGTGCATCGTCAGCCGGTAGCCGAGCTCGCGGGCGCGCGCGAACACCGCGGCGAACTTCTGCGGCGGGTTGTCGCGCTCGTCGGAGTCGAGCCCCACGCCCAGGATCTTGTCGCGGAACGGCACCGACGCCTCGAGCGTCTCGGCCGCGCTCTCGGCGGACAGGTCGCGCAGGAAGCACAGGATGAGGTGCGCGTCGACCCCGTGCTTGCCCGGCGCCTCGGCCGCGGCGCGGTGGTAGCCCGTCACGACCGCCTCGAACGGCACGCCACGCGACGTGTGCGCCTGCGGGTCGAAGAACATCTCGACATGCTTCACGCCGTCCGCGGCCGCGCGGGCGAGGTACGCGTCGGCGAGCTCGTAGAAGTCGTCCGCGGTCTGCAGCACCTCCATCGCCGGGTAGTACACGGCGAGGAAGCTCGTGAGCGAGTCGAACGCGTACGTGGCGCGCACCTCCTCGACCGTCGTCTGCCCGATGTCGATCCCGTTGCGCTGCGCGAGGCGCAGCTTGAGGTCGGGCTCGAGCGTGCCCTCCAGGTGCAGGTGCAGCTCCGCCTTCGGCAGGCCGGTGACGAACTCGCGGGTGGGTGTGGTGGGCGCAGGCATGGGTCTCCTTCTCGGTCGGTCTCCCCCCCGGGACCATCCTCTCCCGGCACGACGACGGCGGCGCACCCGGTCAGGTGGCGCCGCCGCCGTCGCGAGGGCCGGGTCAGAGCAGACGGCCGCCCGTGACGCCGATGCGGTCGCCCGTGATGTAGCTCGACTCCTGGGACGCGAAGAACACGTACGCCGGCGCGAGCTCGGCCGGCTGCCCGGCACGACCCAGCGGGGTGTCGGCGCCGAACTGCTCGACCTTCTCCTGCGGCATCGTCGCCGGGATGAGCGGCGTCCAGATCGGTCCCGGCGCGACGGCGTTGACCCGGATCCCCTCGGGCGCGAGCTGCTGCGCGAGGCCCTTGGTGAAGTTGAGGATCGCCGCCTTCGTCGACGCGTAGTCGAGCAGCGGCGGACTCGGCTCGAACGCCTGGACGGACGAGGTGTTGATGATCGCCCCGCCCCGCGGCAGGTGGTCGAGCGCCGCCTTCGTGATCCAGAACAGCGCGTACACGTTGGTCTTGAGCACGCGGTCGAGCTGCTCGGTCGTGATCCCACGCAAGCCGTCGTCCTGCGCCATCTGGTACGCGGCGTTGTTCACCAGCACGTCGAGCCCGCCCAGGCCCGCGACGGCGTCGGCGACGAGGCGCCGGCAGAACTCCTCGTCGCGGATGTCGCCCGGGAGCAGGACCGCGGTGCGGCCGGCGTCCTCGACCCAGCGGGCGGTCGTGCGGGCGTCCTCCTCCTCTTCCGGGAGGTACGAGATCGCGACGTCCGCACCCTCGCGCGCGAACGCGATCGCGACCGCGCGCCCGATGCCAGAGTCACCGCCCGTGATCAGCGCCCGCTTGCCGTCGAGCCGTCCCGACCCCCGGTAGGTGGTCTCCCCGTGGTCGGGCTCCTGCGACATGTCACCCGTGCGCCCCGGCGGCTGCAGGTCGTCCGCGGGCTGCTCCGGCTGCGGGTGCTCGGTGGTGGGGTCCTGCGGCGTGGTCTGGTCGGACATGTGCGTCTCCCCTGTCGGCGTCGGCGGAACGTCCAGCATGGGGGCACTGCGGCCCGCTCGCAGCGCGCGTCGCCGTCGAGGACGTCGTGCCGTGCTCGGCACGACGGGCCCCGGAGACGGCGAGAGGCCCGATCCCGCGGCGTTCCGCAGGACCGGGCCTCTCACGCGGGCTGCCGGCAGGTGCCGACCGCGCTCGTCACGCGGGCTGCCGGCAGGTGCCGACCGCGCTCGATCAGAAGTTGATCATGTGCCCCGCGAGGCCGTGGATCGACTCCTGGACGGCCTCGGACAGCGTCGGGTGCGTGTGCACGTTGCGCGCGACCTCGTTGACGGTGAGGTCCCACTTCTGCGCGAGCGTGAGCTCGGGCAGGAGCTCGGACGCGTCGGGGCCGATGAGGTGGCCGCCGAGGAGCTCGCCGTACGTCGCGTCGGAGATGAGCTTGACGAAGCCGGTCGGGTCGCCGAGGCCGTGCGCCTTGCCGTTCGCCATGAACGGGAAGGTCGCGACCTTGACGTCGTAGCCCTCGTCGCGCGCCTGCTGCTCGGTGAGACCGAAGCTCGCGACCTGCGGCTGGCAGAACGTCGCGCGCGGCATCATGCGGTAGTCGCCGAGCGTGAGGGTCTCCGCGCCGCCGATGGTCTCGGCCGCGACGACGCCCTGCGCCTCCGCGACGTGCGCGAGCATGAGCTTCGCGGTGACGTCGCCGATCGCGTAGATGTGCTCGACGTTGGTGCGCATGACGTCGTCGATCGCGATGGCGCCGCGCTCGGTGAGCTGGACGCCGGTGTTCTCGAGACCGAAGCCCTCGACGTTGGGGGCGAAGCCGACGGCCATGAGCACCTTGTCGACGACGAGCTCGCCCGGCTTGTCGTCCTTGACGCCCTTGTAGCTGACGGTGACGCCGGCGGTGCCGTTGTCCTTGACCGTCTGCACGGCGGTCGAGGTGAGCAGGTTGATGCCGAGCTTCTTGTACTGCTTGGCGATCTCCTTCGACACGTCCGCGTCCTCGTTGGGCAGCGCGCGGTCGAGGAACTCGATGATCGTGACGTCCACGCCGTAGTTCTTGAGGACGTAGCCGAACTCCATGCCGATCGCGCCGGCGCCGACGATGGCGATGGAGCGGGGCAGGCCGCGCGTGAGGATCTGCTTCTCGTACGTGACGACGTTCTCCGACAGCTCGACGCCCGGCAGGAGGCGGACCTTCGAGCCGGTCGCGATGATGGCGTTGTCGAACGTCACCTCGGTGGTGGTGCCGTCGCCGAGCCGCACGTCGAGCGTGTGCGCGTCGCGGAACGTGCCGCGGCCGTCGTACTCGGTGATCTTGTTCTTCTTCATGAGGAAGTGCACGCCCTTGACGCGCCCTTCCGCGACCTGGCGCGAGCGGTCGAACGCCGCGCCGAAGTCGAAGCTCACGTCACCGGAGATGCCGAAGGTCTTCGCGTCGTGCTGGAAGATGTGCGCGAGCTCGGCGTTGCGCAGGAGCGCCTTGGACGGGATGCAGCCGACGTTGAGGCACACCCCTCCCCAGTACTTCTCCTCCACGACCGCGACCGACAGGCCCAGCTGGGCTGCACGGATCGCGGCCACGTAACCACCGGGACCTGCACCGAGGACGACGACGTCGTAGTGGGATGCCATGACGCCCAGCCTACTGGCGCCGGATCGGCCCCGGGGCGCGCGTGCGGGCGACGTCCGCCACACTGCCGCGGCCCGTGAGGGTTGACCCCGCGCGGCCGGGAGAGTCACGATGTCCGGGATGCGACGCATGCGGCTCCTCCTTCGCCGGCCGCGCTGAGCCCGCCGGGCGGGCACGCTCAGCGCGGCGGTGCCTGCGCGTCCTGGTCCGCGCACGGCGAGTGCCCGACGACGAAGCCCACCTTTCTCGAGGAGCCTCCCGTGGACGCCGCACACCCATCCCACCCCGCCGACCATGCGAGTAGCGCCCGTGTCGGGCCCATCTCGGGCGACGACCGCATGCTCGGCGGGCCGACGCGCGAGGTCGAGGACCGGTGGCAGCGGTACTGGGCCGAGCACGGCACGTTCCGCGCGCGCGACGACGGCGCCCGCCCGCGCCGCTACCTGCTGACGATGTTCCCGTACCCGTCGGGCGACCTGCACATGGGTCACGCCGAGGTGTTCGCGCTCGAGGACGTCGTCGCGCGGTATTGGCGCCTGCGCGGGGCCGACGTCCTCAACCCGATCGGCTGGGACTCGTTCGGGCTGCCCGCCGAGAACGCCGCGATCCGCCGCGGGGAGCACCCCGCGGTCTTCACCGAGACCAACATCGCGACGCAGGCCGGCACGGCTCGCCGGTACGGGGTGTCGTTCGACTGGTCGCGCCGCCTGGAGACGCACCGGCCCGAGTACTACCGCTGGACGCAGTGGCTGTTCCTGCGCCTGCTGGACCGCGGCCTCGCCTACCGCGCGACCGCCCCCGTGAACTGGTGCCCGACCGATCGGACCGTGCTCGCGAACGAGCAGGTCGTGGGCGGCCGGTGCGAGCGGTGCGGGGCGGTCGTCGTGCGGCGCGAGCTCACGCAGTGGTTCGTGCGCGTCACCGCGTACGCGGACCGCCTGCTCGACGACATGGACGCGCTGGAGGGCGCGTGGCCCGCGCGCGTGCTGACGATGCAGCGGAACTGGGTCGGGCGCAGCACGGGCGCGCGCGTGCGGTTCGCGGTCGTGCCCGACGACGGCCCGCGCGCCGGGGAGGTCGGCTCGCCCGGTGCGGGCGCGCGCCCCGACCACGTCGAGGTGTTCACGACGCGGCCCGACACCCTGCCCGGCGTGACGTTCGTCGCCGTCGCGCCCGACGGGCCGCTCGCGGGCGCGCTGTGCGCCCCGGAGCGCGCGGACGCGCTGGCCCGGCACCGGGAGGCCGCGCTGGCGTCCGGGGAGATCGAGCGGAGGAACGCGCAGCGCCCGAGCGCGGGGACGTTCCTCGGCGCGTGGGTGCGCCACCCCGTGACGGGCGAGCGCCTGCCCGTGTGGGCCGCGGACCACGTGCTGCCCGGCTACGGGACGGGCGCGGTGATGGGCGTGCCCGCGCACGACGACCGCGACGCGCGGTTCGCGGCGGCGCACGGCCTGCCCGCCGGGTCGGGCGAGACGTGGGCGGGCGTCGAGGAGGCGGTCGCGCGGCTGGAGGCCGACGGCACGGGCGAGCGCGCGACGTCGTACCGCCTGCGCGACTGGCTGGTCTCGCGCCAGCGCTACTGGGGCGCCCCGGTGCCGGTCGTGCACTGCCCGGGCTGCGGCGTCGTGCCGGTGCCCGACGACGAGCTGCCCGTGCGCCTGCCGGACCTGGCGGGCGACGACCTGCTCCCCCGCGGCCGCTCCCCGCTCGCCTCCCCCGCGGCCGACGCGTGGCGACGCGTCGCGTGCCCCCGGTGCGGCGGCGACGCCGAGCGCGACCCGGACACGCTCGACACGTTCGTCGACTCGTCGTGGTACTTCCTGCGGTACTGCTCGCTGGGCGACGACGGCCCGCCCGACGACGTCCCGTTCCGTCCCGAGGACGCGCGGCGGTGGATGCCCGCTGCGCAGTACGTGGGCGGCGTCGAGCACGCGATCCTGCACCTGCTGTACAGCCGGTTCGTCACGAAGTTCCTGCACGACGAGGGCTGGGTCGACGTCGTCGAGCCGTTCGCGACGCTGCTCAACCAGGGGCAGGTCCGCCACGGCGGGCGCGCGATGAGCAAGTCGCTCGGCAACGGCGTGGACCTGGGCGAGCAGCTCGACCGGTACGGCGCGGACGCGGTGCGGCTCGCGATGGTGTTCGCCGGGCCGCCGCAGGACGACGTCGACTGGGCCGACGTCGACCCGGCCGCGATGCGGCGGTTCTGCGCGCGCGTGCTGCGGCTCGCGGACTCCGTGGCGGCCGCGGGGCGGACGACCTCCCACACCGAGGAGGTCGGCGCCGTCGTGCCCGGGTCGCGCGCCCACGCGCTGCGCCGAGCCACGCACCGGACCGTGCACGACGCGCAGGACCTGCTCGACCGGGGCGCGTTCAACGTCGTCGTCGCGCGCGTCATGGAGCTCGTCACGGCGGCGCGGCGCGCAGCCGACGCCGGGCCGGCACCGGGCGAACCCGCCGCCCCGCACGCCGCGGCCGTCCGCGAGGCCGCCGAGGCGGTGGCGGTGCTGCTCGGCCTGTTCGCCCCGTACACGGCCGAGGAGGCGTGGCAGCGCCTCGGGCACGAGCCGTCGGTCGCCGACGCGGGTTGGCCGCCCGTGGACCCCGCGCTCCTCGCGGTGGACGAGGTCGAGGCCGCGGTCCAGGTCGACGGGAAGGTCCGCGCGCGGGTCCGGGTCCCGGCCGACGTCGACGACGCCGTGCTGCGCGACCTCGCCCTCGCGACGGGTGGCGTGGCCCGGGCGACCGACGGGCGCGAGGTCGTGCGCGTCGTCGTGCGCGCACCGCGCGTCGTGAACGTCGTGACGCGCCCCGTGACCACCACGCCCTGAGCGACGCGGACACGGCGACGCGAGGTGGGGGCGGAGTCGCTACGATGCTGCGGCCGCGTCCCCTCGACCAGCGGGCCCGTGCGCGGCGACGCGGGCCGGCGCACGGAGCACCTCCCATGGCCTTCGGACTCGCTGCCCTCCTGGACGACATCGCGGCGTTCGCCAAGCTCGCCGCCGCGTCGATCGACGACGTCGGCGCCGCGGCGGGGCGAGCCAGCGCCAAGGCGACGGGCGTCGTCATCGACGACACCGCGGTCACGCCCCGCTACGTCGAGGGCCTGGCGGCCAAGCGCGAGCTGCCCGTCGTCAAGCGCATCGCGGTCGGGTCGCTGCGCAACAAGCTGCTCTTCATCCTCCCGGCGATCCTGCTGCTGAGCCAGTTCCTGCCGGACCTGCTCACGCCGCTGCTCATGCTCGGCGGGACGTACCTCGCGTTCGAGGGCGCCGAGAAGGTGTGGGAGCTCGTCTCCGGCACGCACCACGCCGAGGTCGAGACGAAGACCGAGAAGAAGGCCGTCGACGAGGACTCGGTCGTGTCGAGCGCGGTGCGCACCGACTTCATCCTCAGCGCCGAGATCATGGTCATCGCGCTCAACGAGGTCGCCTCGGAGGCCTTCTGGTCGCGCCTGATCATCCTCGCGATCGTCGCGGTGCTCATCACCGTGCTCGTGTACGGGGTGGTCGCGCTCATCGTGAAGATGGACGACATCGGCCTGCACCTCGCGCGGCGCGACACGCCATGGGTCCAGTCGTTCGGTCGCGGGCTCGTCGGCGCGATGCCGAAGGTCATGGCCGTCATCTCGTTCGTCGGGATCATCGCCATGCTGTGGGTCGGCGGCCACATCCTCCTGCAGGGCGCGTACGACCTCGGCTGGCACGGCCCGTACGACGTCGTGCACCACCTCGAGCACGCCGTGACCGGCGTCGCGGGCGTGGGCGGGTTCCTCGGCTGGCTCGTCAACACGGCGTGCTCGGCCGTCGTCGGCATCCTCGTGGGCGGCGTCGTGGTGCTCGTCGCGCACCTGATCCCGCGCCGCACGCACGGCGCGTCCGACGCCGCGGCGACGACCGACCCGGAGCACCCGACGCCCACCGACGGCTGAGCCCGCCGCGGGCCGGACGGCCTGCTTGGATGGAGCATGGACTCCGGCACCTGGGCCAACATCGGCCTCGTCCTGCTCTTCATCCTCGTCGGCGGCGTGTTCGCCGGCACCGAGATCGCGCTCGTCTCGTTGCGAGAGAGCCAGGTCGCGCGGCTCGAGCGGCAGTCGGCGCGCGGCGCGCGCGTCGCCGCCGTGGCGCGCGACCCCAACCGCTTCCTCGCGGCCGTGCAGATCGGCGTGACCGTCGCCGGGTTCTTCTCGGCGGCCTACGGCGCCTCGACGCTCGCGCCCGACCTCGCGCCCGTCCTGGAGGACGCGGGGCTCGCCCCCGCGCTCGCCGGCACGGTCGCGCTCGTCGCGCTGACGCTCGTCATCGCCTACCTCTCGCTCGTCCTCGGCGAGCTCGTGCCGAAGCGCATCGCGCTGCAGCGCGCGGCGGGCGTCGCGCTCGCCGTCGGCCCGCCGCTCGACCGCTTCGCGACGCTCATGCGCCCCGTCATCTGGCTCCTGTCGCGCTCGACGGACGGCGTCGTGCGCGTGCTCGGCGGCGACCCGTCGGCGCGCACGGAGGAGATGAGCGAGGAGGAGCTGCGCGAGATCGTGCTCGCGCACGAGTCGCTGCCCGAGGACGAGCGCCGCATCCTCGACGACGTGTTCTCCGCGGGCGACCGCTCGCTCGCGGAGGCGATGACGCCGCGCGGCGAGGTCGCGTTCCTCGCCGCGGACACGCCGCTCGCCGAGGCGGCCCGGACCGTCGCCGCCGGGCCCTACTCGCGCTACCCCGTGACGGGGGTCGACTTCGACGACGTCGTCGGGTTCCTGCACGCGCGCGACCTCCTGGGCCGCGACTGCCCCGACCACCCCGCGACCGACCCGGCGACGGGCCGCGCGCTCGCGGTGCGCGACGTCGTGCGCCCGATCCTCGCGCTTCCCGCGACGAACACGGTGCTGCCGGCGATGTCGCAGATGCGACGCGAGGGCGTGCACATCGCGGTCGTCGTCGACGAGTACGGCGGCACCGACGGCATCGTCACGCTCGAGGACCTCGTCGAGGAGCTCGTGGGCGACATCCGCGACGAGTACGACCCCGACGAGCCGTCCGCCGCGCGCGAGCACGGGGGTGCGACGAGCGTCGACGCCGGTCAGACGATCGAGGAACTCGCCCGGCGGACCGGCATCGAGCTGCCCGACGGCCCGTACGAGACCGTCGCCGGGTACGTCCTCGCGCAGCTCGGCCGCCTCGCGGTCGTGGGTGATCACGTCGACGTCGCCGGTCACCGCCTCGTCGTCACCGACGTCGCGCGCCGCCGGATCGTCCGCCTCGACGTCGTGCCGCTGCCCGGCCGCTGAGCGTCCGCGACGACCGGTTCCCGCGCCACGGCACCACCGTCCCGTGCGCTCGGCGGTGTGGGTGGCGGGTCGTAGCGTCGCGGGCATGGCGGAGACGACGAGGTTCGCGGAGACGACGAGGTTCAAGGTCGGGGTGGTCGGCAGCTTCGGCTCGGCGACGCAGGTGCTCGACATGGCGGTCGGCGCCGAGGACGCCGGCTGGGACGGCTTCTTCTCGTGGGACGGGCTGAGCCTGCGCTCGATGCCGGTCGAGACGTTCGACCCGTGGGGGATCCTCGCGGCGGCGGCCGCCCGCACGGAGCGGATCGCGCTCGGGGCGATGGTGTTCGCGCTGCCGCGCCGCCGGCCGTGGGAGGTCGTTCAGCAGGCGCTCACCGTCGACCACCTCTCCGGCGGGCGACTCGTCCTGCCCGTCGGGGTGGGCGTCCTCGACGACGGCGGCTTCTCCGCCGTGCCCGGCCAGCTCCAGGGTCTGCGCGAGCGCGCCGAGCTGCTCGACGACGCGATCGCCTACCTCGACCGCGCCTGGACCGGGGAGCCGTTCGCGTTCGAGGGGACGCACGTGCAGGCGGGCGAGATGCGGTTCCTCCCCCGCCCGGTCGAGCGCGCGGCCGTCGGGCACCACGTGCCGCTCTGGCCGGTCGGCGTGTGGGACGCCGACCGTCCGCCGCTGCGCTCGCTCGACCGCGCGCTGCGCGCCGACGGCATCGTGCTCCAGCTCCGCGGCGACCGCGGCTTCGACGTCCCCACGCCCGACGACGTCTCCGCCCTCGTCGCGTGGCTCACCACGCGCCGCGCGGACCTGGGCCTGGACGCGGCCCGCCCGTTCGACGTCGTCCTCCAGGGCGAGCTCCCCGCGGACCGCGCCGCGGCCGAGGACCAGCTCGCGGGCCTCGCCGCCGCGGGCGCCACCTGGTGGGTCGAGGCGCGCTGGAACCCGGAGACCGCGACCCCGGCGTCGCTCCTCGACGCGATCCACGCCGGTCCCCCGCGCCCCTGACGAGGACGCGAACCGTCGCTGCCCGATGGCCCGGCACGGCGGCCCGACGCAGACGCGGACTGCCGCACGGCCCACGCTCGGACGTGAATGGTCCGCTTCGACGCCGAGAGCCCGCTGCCGTGACGTGTCGGAGACACGGGCGCGGGCGGCTCCGGGGTGGTGACGACGGGTCGTGGCGGGCCTGGCGGGAGCGGGGCGAGGGACGAGCCCCGCGGATGGTCGACCCGTCGTCGCCACCCCGGAGCCCGCCCCCCGTGAACCTCTCAGCCGACGGGCCGAGCCGCCTCGATCTCGACCTTGGGCAGCGTCCTCGCCGGCAGGGTCTTCGGGCGCCACGACGCGCGCGTCGCCTCGAACGCGGAGATCTCGTCCTCGTGCTGCAGGGTGAGGCCGATGTCGTCGAGGCCCTCCATGAGGCGCCAGCGCGTGTAGTCGTCGATCTGGAACGGCACGGTGACGTCCTGCGCGGACGCGGTGCGGTTGACCAGGTCGACGGTCACCTCGGTGCCCGGGTTGGTCTCGAGGATCTTCCAGAGGAGCTCGATGTCCTCCTGCGCGACGACGCCCGCGACGAGGCCCTGCTTGCCGGAGTTGCCGCGGAAGATGTCGGCGAAGCGCGAGGCGAGGACGACGCGGAAGCCGTAGTCCTTGAGCGCCCACACGGCGTGCTCGCGCGACGAGCCGGTGCCGAAGTCCGGGCCGGCGACGAGCACGGAGCCCGCGCGGTAGGCGTCCTGGTTGAGGACGAACGTCGGGTCGCCGCGCCAGGCGGCGAACAGCGCGTCCTCGAACCCGGTGCGCGTCACGCGCTTGAGGTAGACGGCGGGGATGATCTGGTCGGTGTCGACGTTGCTGCGGCGCAGCGGGACGCCGACGCCGGTGTGGGTCGTGAACTTCTCCATGGCAGGAACCTCTTCGAGTCTTCGGGGGGCGACGGGGCGGGCGCGGGCTGCGGTCAGACCTGCACGAGGACGCGCGGGTCGAGCGGGGCGAGCGGCGTGCCGTCGAAGGACGTGATGTCGGTGCCCTCGGGGAGGTCGAGGTCGCTGAGCGAGGAGAGCGTCCCGCGGATCGCGGTCGCGGCGGCCACGAGCGGCGACACGAGGTGCGTGCGCCCGCCCTTGCCCTGGCGGCCCTCGAAGTTGCGGTTCGAGGTGGACGCGGCGCGCTCGCCGGGCTGGAGCTGGTCGGGGTTCATGCCGAGGCACATCGAGCAGCCGGCGTTGCGCCACTCGGCGCCGAAGTCGAGGAAGATCTGGTCGAGGCCCTCGGCCTCGGCCTGCAGGCGCACGCGAGCGGACGCCGGGACGACGAGCACGCGCACGCCGTCGGCCTTCTTGCGGCCCTGCACGACCTTCGCGACGGAGCGCAGGTCCTCGATGCGGCCGTTGGTGCACGAGCCGATGAACACGGTGTCGACCGGGATCTCGCGCAGCGGCTGGCCCGGCGTGAGGCCCATGTACTCGATCGCGCGCTCGGCGGCGACGCGCTCGTTCTCGTCGGCGATCTGCTCGGGGACGGGCACGGTCGCGGAGATGGGCAGGCCCTGCCCGGGGTTGGTGCCCCACGTGACGAACGGCTCGAGGTCGGACGCGCGGAGCGTGACCTCGGCGTCGAAGACGGCGTCGTCGTCCGAGCGCAGCGTCCGCCAGTACTCGACGGCGGCGTCCCAGTCGGCGCCCTCGGGCGCGTGCGGGCGGCCCTTGAGGTACTCGAACGTCGTGTCGTCCGGGGCGATCATGCCGGCGCGCGCGCCGGCCTCGATCGACATGTTGCAGATCGTCATCCGCGCCTCCATGGAGAGCCTGCGGATGGCCTCGCCGCGGTACTCCAGCACGTAGCCCTGACCGCCGCCGGTGCCGATCTTGGCGATGATCGCGAGGATGATGTCCTTGCTCGTCGCGCCGGGCGGGAGCTCGCCCTCGACGTTGATCGCCATGGTCTTGAACGGCGCGAGCGGCAGCGTCTGCGTCGCGAGGACGTGCTCGACCTCGGACGTGCCGATGCCGAACGCGAGCGCGCCGAACGCGCCGTGGGTCGAGGTGTGCGAGTCGCCGCAGACGACGGTGAGGCCCGGCATGGTGAGGCCGAGCTGCGGGCCGACCTGGTGGACGATGCCCTGGTCGGCGTCGCCGAGCGAGTGGATCCGGACGCCGAACTCGCGCGCGTTGTTGCGCAGCGTGTCGATCTGCGTGCGGCTCGTGAGGTCCGCGATGGGCAGGTCGATGTCGAGCGTGGGAGTGTTGTGGTCCTCGGTCGCGATGGTGAGGTCCGGACGGCGGACCTGGCGGCCCGCGAGGCGCAGACCCTCGAACGCCTGCGGGCTGGTGACCTCGTGCACGAGGTGGAGGTCGATGTAGAGGAGGTCGGGCGACCCGTCGGTGCCTCGTCGCACCAGGTGCGCGTCCCAGACCTTCTCCGCCAGCGTGCCGGCCATGTTGCTCATCTCCTCGTCGTCTGTCACGGGGCTCCTGGGGGGTACGGAGCGCCGTCGGGGTCGATCGTCCGTCGTCCGGCGGCCTGCCGGGGAGAACGTCCAGCGGGTGGAACATCTCCGCCGGACTTGCATCTCAGTGCGTGAGACGTCAATATCGACCTATGGACAATACTAGCGGAGTCGGAGTGCTGGACAAGGCGGCCTCCGTCCTGGGCGCCCTAGAGTCCGGGCCGGCCACCCTCGCGCAGCTGGTCACGGCCACGGGCCTGGCCCGTCCGACGGCGCACCGCCTCGCCGTCGCCCTCGAGCACCACCGCATGGTCGCGCGCGACATGCAGGGTCGTTTCGTCCTCGGCCCGCGGCTCAACGAGCTCGCGACCGCGGCCGGCGAGGACCGCCTGCTCGCCGCGGCGAACCCCGTGCTCACCGCGCTGCGCGACCACACGGGCGAGAGCGCCCAGCTCTACCGCCGCCAGGGCGACCACCGCATCTGCGTCGCCGCGGCCGAGCGCCCCGTCGGGCTGCGCGACTCGATCCCGGTCGGCGCGACGCTCACGATGAACGCCGGCTCCGCCGCGCAGATCCTGCTCGCGTGGGAGGAGCCCGACCGCCTGCACCGCGGGCTGCGGGAGGCCGTGTTCACCGCGACGATCCTCTCCGGGGTCCGGCGCCGCGGGTGGGCGCAGTCCGTGTCCGAGCGCGAGCTCGGCGTCGCGTCCGTCTCGGCGCCGGTCCGCGGGCCGTCGGGCCGCGTCGTCGCGGCCGTGTCGATCTCGGGCCCCGTCGAGCGCCTCAGCCGCCAGCCCGGCCGCCTGCACTCGGGTTCGGTCGTCGCCGCCGCGAACCGCCTCACCGAGGTCCTGCGCCGCGCCGGGGAGTGACCGACGGCGGCGTCCCTGCCACCCACCCCGTGACGAGGCCCGGAGCGCCGGGTCGGCACCGGCGTCGGTGCCGACCCGGTGTCGGCGTCGGTCGGCGTGCCGCGGGCCGCAAACGGGACGTGCCCTGTCAAAATGGCACCGGCTGCTGCCATGCTGTGCGTGCCCCGGCGCCGACAGCTCGGTGGGCGGCAGGGGGCGAGCCTGACCGTCCGAACCCGAGACACGAGGAGTCCCGATGCATCCGAAGGTGAAGGCGACCCTGATCTGGGTGCTGGTGATCTTCGCCCTCTACGCGATCGTCACGAGCCCGGACCGCGCCGCCGACATCGTCGAGGGGATCTGGGACGTGATCCTCGGGGCGTTCCGCTCCATCGGGCAGTTCTTCAGCTCGCTCCTGGACTGACCGTGGCCCGCGGCGGCCCTCGCAGCCGGATCCTCGACCGCTACGTCCTCAGCGGCGAGCGGGTCGTGGTCGCGACGCGCCACCACTGGGGCATGCTGCTCGAGCCCGTCGTGACGACGGCGGCCGCGGCGCTCGCCGTCGCGTGGCTCGTGGTGCAGGCCGGGCCGGCCGTCGGCGACGGCGTGCTCCTCCTGTGGTGGCTCTGGCTCGTCCTCGTCGTGCGGCTGGCCTGGAAGGTCCTCGAGTGGCGCAACGAGTGGTTCGTCGCCACGGACAAGCGCCTGCTCCTGCTGTACGGGCTCATCACGCACAAGGTGGCGATGATGCCGCTCACCAAGGTCACCGACATGAACTACGGGCGCTCCCCGGTCGGGCGCGTCCTGGGCTACGGCCAGTTCCTGCTGGAGTCGGCCGGCCAGGACCAGGCGCTGCGCCAGATCGACTGGGTGTCGCACCCCGACGCGACCTACCGCCTGCTGTGCGACACGCTCTTCACGCCGGGCAGCCGGCCGGGGGCGGCGCCGTCGGGCGGCGGCGCGCCCTCTCCCGGCCCGGCGCAGGGCGCGGTCCCGCCCGCCGTCCCGCCACCGGGCCCGCGCCCGCCGCAGCCGGCCGAGCCGGCGCCCGTCGAGCCCGCTCCCGCGTGGGACGGTCGTAGCCCGGCCGAGACGCTGCCGCCCGTCCCGCCGCCGCCCACGGACCGCGACGTGGTCGTGGTGCCGGGACGGTCCGCGGGTGCGTCGAGCGGCCCCACCCAGCCCATCCCGGTCGCGGGCGCGCACGAGGCCGCGCACGACGCCTCCCGTGACCGCTGGGGCGGCGCGGGGCACGACGGCGACCCGCACGACGACGAGCCGGGCTGGGCCGTCTCCGGGGAGCACCGGGCGACCTACGTGCCCGTCGTCCACCCCCGCCCGACCCCGACGCCGATCCCCAAGCCGTACGAGCCGGGTCCGGGACGCGACGGCGCACCCTGACCGGGCTCCGGCGCGACGCCTTCCCGTCCGCGCCGGCGGAATCGTGGTTCCGGGCGCTCGGCACCCGTTCGCGTCGGGCAGGCACGGAGAGCAGCTCGGAATGCGTTGCTGAGAGAGACGTCACACCGCGATGACCCCGCTCGGACGGGTGTGCTGAAGAACGACGAAGGCCCGGTCACCGTGATAGTGACCGGGCCTTCCTCTGTACCCCCAACGGGATTTGAACCCGTGTTACCGCCGTGAGAGGGCGACGTCCTAGGCCGCTAGACGATGGGGGCCTGTGGAGCTTCGTTCCGTTTCCGGTCCGTTTCTCCGTCGAGAACTCTACCTCATGTTTCGCGCGGTCTTGACCGCCCGATCCAGAGCCGGAGCTCTTCGCTGGGGTACCAGGACTCGAACCTAGACTAAGTGAACCAGAATCACTCGTGCTGCCAATTACACCATACCCCAAGGGGGTAACCATCCCTGGTCGGGAAACCGTGCGACGAGTCGAGACTCGTCCCCTGGCTCCCTCCCGTGGAGGTCCCACCGGCCGAGAACATTACCGGACGCGGCGACTGCGACCAAATGCGATCGGCGTGGACCGCGCGTCCGCGTGTACGGGTCGACGCGGGACGGCGCCGTCTGGCACCGTCGAGGCATGAGCGCAGGAGACTCCCCCGATCCCGGCTCGCGGGCGGACCGCGCCGCGTCGTTCGAGCTCGGTGCCGCCCAGTACGCCTCGACCCGCCCCTCGTACCCGGACGCGGCGGTCGACTGGCTCCTCCCGACCGGGGCGCGCAGGGTCCTCGACCTCGCCGCCGGGACGGGCAAGCTCACGGAGCGCCTCGTCGCCCGCGGTCTCGACGTCGTCGCCGTCGAGCCGTCGGACGCGATGCGGGAGCGCCTCGCGCAGACCGTGCCGGGCGCGCACGCGCTCGCGGGTTCGGCCGAGTCCGTCCCGCTACCCGACGCGAGCGTCGACGCCGTGCTCGTCGCGCAGGCGTGGCACTGGTTCTCCCCGGCGGCGCAGCCCGAGATCGCACGCGTGCTGCGCCCGGGCGGCCGCCTCGGCATCGTGTGGAACGTCCGGGACAACGCGGTCGACTGGGTCGGGCGCTTCACGGAGATCATCCACCGCGGCGACACGCTCGAGCGCAGCTACCGCGAGCCCGTCCTCGACGCCGGCCTGTTCACGGCGCCCGAGCACCGGACGGTGCCGTGGGCGGACCGCGTGGCCACCTCCTCGCTCCGGCCCCTCGCCGCGTCCCGGAGCTACTTCCTCACGCTGCCCCCCGAGCGCCGCGAGGAGCTGCTCGGCGAGATCGACGACCTCGTGGCGACCCACCCCGCGCTCGCGGGGCGCGACGCGGTCGACCTGCCCTACCTCGCGGAGTGCTGGCGCGCGGACGCCCTGCCCGCCGCGCCGGGCGCCCCGTGAGCGCCGGTGCGGCCGCGTCCGGCCGGGCCGGCGCCGGACCGGACGACGACGCGCCACGACCCGTGCGGGGCGACGACGCACCGGAGGCCGTGACGGGCGACGACGTCCGGACCGCGGCGCGCTGGCTCGCGGACCACCTCGTGCGCCACCCCGCGACCCGGTTCGACGTCCCGGCCGGGCCCGTGCGCTGGTCCTGCTGGACGACGGCGGAGCACGTCGTCGACGACCTGCTCGCCTACGCGCTGCAGCTCGCGGCGCTGCCGCGGCTCGCGTACGTCCCGCTGGTCGGCCCGCGGGGCGAGGACGAGATCGCGCACGTGGACCGGGCGTCGGGGACCGCCGGCCTCGCGGAGGCGCTCCTGGGCGGCGCGGAGCTGCTCGCGACGCTCGCCGAGACCCGGCCGCGGGGTGCGCGCGCGTTCCACCCCTACGGCACGTCCGACGCCGGGGGCTTCGCGGCCATGGGCGTCACGGAGGTGCTCGTGCACGGCCACGACGTCGTCCTCGGCCTCACGGGCGAGCACGCGCCCTTCCCGACCAGTCTCGCGGCGCGCGTCCTCGCGCGCCTCTTCCCCGACGTGGACCTGCGCCCCGGCGAGGACGCGGACCTCGTGCTGCTGTGGGCGACGGGGCGCGGCGAGCTGCCCGACCGCCCGCGGCGCACGCGCTGGCGGTGGGACGCGACGGTGCGCTGAGGACGGCTCAGCCCGACGCCGCGGCCGCCGCGGCCGCGATCCGGCGCGCGCCGGGCGAGAGCGCCGCCCCGTCCTTCCACACCATCCGCAGCCGCCGCTCGAGCTCGAGCCCCGGGACGGCGACGCGCACGAGCGCGCCGCGCGCGACGTCGTCGGCGACGGCGAGGCTCGAGAGCACGGCGACCGCCCCGGCGTGCTGCACGGCCGTCTTGAGCGCCGCCGTGGAGCCGAGGTAGGGCAGGTGGTCGGGCAGGCGCTCCCCCACGGCCGCGAGGCCACGCTCGAGGGTCTCGCGCGTCCCCGAGCCGCGCTCGCGCACGACGAGCCCGCCGGTGAGGAGCTCGTCGACGCGCAGCGCGCTCCGCCGGGCCCAGCGGTGCGCGGGGCCGACGACCACGACGAGCCGGTCGTGCGCGACGGTGCGGCTGCGCAGCCCGCGCCGCAGGGTCGCGCTCTCGACGAAGCCCAGCTCGACCTCGCCGCCCAGCACGAGCTCCGTCACCTCGCGCGAGTTGCGCACGACGAGCTCGACGTCGGGCGCTCCCCCGCCGGCCGGGCCCTCGAGCGCGAGCCGTGCGAGCCAGCGGGGCGCGAGGTACTCGGCGACCGTGAGGCTCGCCGCCACGCGGACGCGGGCGGCGGGGGCGTCGCGCAGCGCCGCGACCGACGTCTCGAACCGGTCGGAGGCCTCGATGACCTCGCGCGCCCACGCCGCGGTGGCGCGCCCGGTCTCCGTGAGGCGCGCGCCCCGCGTCGTGCGCTCGAGGAGGTCGAGCCCGAGGCGGCGCTCGAGAGCGCGCAGCCCGGCCGAGGCCGTGGGCTGCGCGACGCCGAGCGCCCTGGCGGCCGCGCTGATCGACCCGTGCGAGTCGGTCGCGACGAGCAGCTCGAGCGCGGCGAGCGACGTACGGTCGCGCGAGGTCGTGGCCATAGCCCCACTCTATGGCTCGCCACGAGGATCGGCCTTCCGCCGCGGCGTGCGGCCCCGCAGGCTCGTCGTATGCCCCGCACCGCGACCCGCACGACGCCACCCCGCCCGGGATCGGGCGCGCCCGCGCCGGCGCCGCGACGCGGCTCCCCCGTGCCTCCCACGTGCCTGCGCGCGCTCCTCCCCGGCCTCGCCCTGGTAGGTGCCGCGACCGTCGTCGTCCTCGCCGGGTCCCGGCTCGTCCCCACGGTGTCGCCGCTCGTCGTCGCGCTCCTGCTCGGCGCGCTCGTCGCGCCGGTCCTCGCCCGGGCCGCGAGCGCTCGCGGCGGTGCGCGGCTGCGCGCGACGGGGCCCGGCATCGCGTGGACGTCGCGCGTCGTGCTGCGGGCGGGCGTCGTGCTCCTGGGGTTCGGCCTCTCGGTGCCCGAGGTCCTCGCGCTCGGGTGGCGCGGGCTCGTCGTCGTCACGACGACGCTCGCGGTCACGTTCGCGGGCACGGTCGCGCTCGGCCGGGTCCTGCGCGTCCCCCGCGTCGCCGCGCTGCTCGTCGCGACGGGGTTCTCGGTGTGCGGGGCGGCGGCGATCTCCGCGATGCAGGGCGTCGTCGCCGGGCGCCCGCGCACGCCCGCGCAGGCCCGCGCGGACGACGAGGCCCTCGCCGCGTCGCTCGCGCTCGTCACGCTCTACGGCACGCTCGCGATCGCCGTCCTCCCCGCGCTCGCGTCCGTGCTCGGGCTCGGCGACGACCGGACCGGCCTGTGGATCGGCGCGAGCGTCCAGGAGGTCGCGCAGGTCGTCACGGCGGCGGGCGCGGTCTCGGACCCGGCGCTCGCGACGGCGACCGTCGCCAAGCTCGCACGCGTCGCGCTGCTCGCCCCGCTCGTCGCCGTGGCGGGGGCCGTCGTCGTCCGCGCCGCGCGTCGCGCCACCGCCGGGGGCGCGTACGTCCCGGTCGCCGGACGAGCCCGCGGCACGGGCGACGCGACCCGGGCGACGGGAGTCGTGACCCGCGCGACGGGTGCAGCCCCGCGCGTCGCCCCGGTGCCGTGGTTCGTGGTCGGGTTCGTGGCCGCCGTCGCGCTGCGCAGCCTCGGCGTCGTGCCCGCGCCCCTGCTCGCGGCGCTCGCGACCGCGACGACGGTCGCGTTCGCCGCCGCGATGTTCGCGCTCGGCCTCGGCGTCGACGTGCCCCGCCTCCTGCGCACGGGCCGCCGTTCCCTCGCGCTCGGCGCGCTCTCGGCGCTCCTCGTCACGACGACGGCGCTCGCCGGCGTCCTGCTGCTCGCCTGAGCCGCACCCGGCCCGGCCCGGGCGCGCCCGCGACGCACGGGCTCGCCCGGCGCTACCGCGGCGCCGGAACCTCGGCCGCGACGCCGAGCGCGGCCGGCAGGTCCGCGAGGCCGTGCACCACGTGCACGCCCGACGCGCGGGCCGCCGACGGGTCCTCGGGGTGCGGCCCGCCGCGGCGCGTGCCGGGACGGTCGAGCCACACCCCGACGAGGCCCGCCGCGAGCGCGGCACGCGCGTCGACGTCGAGCTCGTCGCCCACGTACGCCGTGCGCGCCGGGTCGGTGCCGAGCCGGCGGCACGCCTCGGCGAACACGCGCGGGTCCGGCTTGCCGAAGCCGAGCGTGTCCACGCCGACGAGCAGCGGGACGTCGGGCAGGCCCGCGGCGGCGAGCTTGCGGGTCTGCAGCTCGACGCGCGCGTTCGACAGCGACCCGACGCGCACCCCCGCGCCGACGAGCGCGTCGACGACGGGCCGGGAGTCCGCGAACGCCGTCCACGACGCCTCGAACGTGCCCCAGAAGAGGTCCTTCCAGTCCACGTACGCGGCGTCGTCGAGCAGCTCGCCGCCGAACGTCGCCTGGAGCTCGTTCGCGCGCGCCATGCGCTGCGCGTCGAAGTCGACCTCGCCGCGCGTGTACGCGCGGTAGTGCCCGTTCGGGTCGGCGCGCCACAGCGCGAGGACCTCGTCGTACCGGTCCGGGGGCAGGTGGGGCAGCCACACGCGCGACGCCGCGGCGATCGCCTCCGCGAACGCGGCGCGCGTGTCGACGAGCGTGTCGTCGACGTCGAACAGGACGCCCTCGACGGGCGCGGTGCCCGGGTCCGTCACAGCGCGTCCCGCAGGCGCACGAGGCGCTCGAGCGTCGAGCCCTTGCCGAGCAGCTCCATGGACTCGAACAGCGGCGGGGAGACGCGGCGGCCCGTCAGCGCGACGCGCAGCGGCGTGAACGCGAAGCGCGGCTTGACACCCATCCCCTCGACGATCGCGTCGCGCAGGCGCGCCTCGATCGCCGCGGTGACGAACTCGTCGTCCTGCAGCACGTCGAGCGCGGTGATCGCGGCGGCGAGGATCTCCTTCGCGTCGTCGCGCAGCGCGCCGCGCGCGTCGTCCTCGACCGTCACCGCGTCGTCGGCCGTGAAGAGGAAGCCGAGCATGCCGACCGACTCGCCGAGCAGCACCATGCGCTCCTGCACGAGCGGCGCGGCCGCGGTGAGGATCTCCTGGTTGCGCGGCGACAGGTCGGCGAACGAGTCCGCCGGGACGAGGCCGCCCGCGTGCAGGTACGGGACGAGGCGGTCGCGGAAGTCCTCGGGCGCGAGCAGGCGCACGTGCGTCGCGTTGATCGCCTCCGCCTTCTTGAGGTCGAAGCGCGCCGGGTTGGGCAGCACGTCGTGGACGTCGAACGCCTCGACCATCTCGGTGACCGAGAAGATGTCGTTGTCCGGCGAGATCGACCAGCCGAGCAGCGCGAGGTAGTTGAGCAGACCCTCGGGCGTGAAGCCGCGCTCGCGGTGCAGGAACAGGTTCGACTCGGGGTCGCGCTTGGAGAGCTTCTTGTTGGCCTCGCCCATGACGTAGGGAAGGTGGCCGAACTCCGGCATCACCTGGGCGACGCCGATGTCCAGCAGGGCCCGGTACAGGGCGATCTGGCGCGGGGTCGAGGACAGCAGGTCCTCGCCGCGCAGCACGTGCGTGATGCCCATGAGCGCGTCGTCGACGGGGTTGACGAGCGTGTACAGCGGCTGGCCGTTCGCGCGCACGAGCGCGTAGTCCGGGACGGAGCCCGCCTTGAACGTGATCTCGCCGCGCACGAGGTCGGTGAAGGTGATGTCCTCGTCGGGCATGCGCAGGCGCAGTACCGGCTCGCGGCCCTCGGCGCGGAACGCGGCCTTCTGCTCGTCCGTGAGGGTGCGGTCGAAGTTGTCGTACCCCTTGGTCTTGAGGCCCGCGGCGGCGTTGCGCGCGTCCGACTCCTCCGGGGTCGAGAACGACTCGTAGACGTACCCGCCCTCGACGAGCCGCGCGATGACGTCCTGGTAGATGTCCGCGCGCTGCGACTGGCGGTACGGCTCGTGCGGGCCACCGACCTCGACGCCCTCGTCCCAGTCGAGCCCGAGCCAGCGCAGCGCGTCGAGGAGCTGCTGGTAGCTCTCCTCGCTGTCGCGCGCGGCGTCGGTGTCCTCGATGCGGAAGACGAACGTGCCACCCGTGTGCCGCGCGTACGCCCAGTTGAACAGCGCGGTGCGGATCAGGCCGACGTGCGGCGTCCCGGTCGGGGACGGGCAGAAGCGGACGCGGACGGGCGAGGAACCAGGTGCGGGGATCACGGCCCCCAGCCTAGTTGCCCGACGCCGCGCGCCGCCTCGGCGTCCGGCGTCGGGCCCCTCGGCGTCTCAGTCGCGGCGGACGACCGGGTTGCTCAGGACGCCCAGTCCCTCGACCTCGCACTCGACGCGGTCGCCGACGTCGATCAGGCCGACGCCCGCGGGCGTGCCCGTGAGGATGACGTCTCCGGGGAGCAGGGTCATCGCCTCGGAGACGTACGACACCAGGTACGGGACGTCGAAGATCATGTCGCGCGTGCGGCCGTCCTGCTTGACCTCGCCGTTGACGCGGCTGCGGACGCCGACGTCCTCCGGGTCGAGGTCGGTGTCGATCCACGGCCCGAGGGGGCACGCGGAGTCGAAGCCCTTGGCGCGCGCCCACTGGCCGTCGGTGCGCTGGGCGTCGCGCGCGGTGACGTCGTTCGCGACGGTGTAGCCGAGCACGTAGCCGGGCGCGGCTTCGGGCGTCACGTCCTTCGCGAGGCGCCCGATGACGACGGCGAGCTCGGCCTCGTACGAGACCTCCTGCGAGAAGTCGGGCAGGACGATCGGGTCGTCCGGGCCCACGACCGACGTGTTCGGCTTGAGGAACAGCAGCGGGCTCGTCGGGACGTCGTTGCCCATCTCCCTCGCGTGGTCCGCGTAGTTGCGGCCCACGGCGACCACCTTCGAGCGCGGGATCACCGGAGCGAGGAGCCGGACGCCGTCGCCCAGCTCGATGCGCTCGCCCGTCGGCGTGACGGGCATGTACAGCGGGTCGCCCGTGAGGACCGCGAGGTACGTGCGGTCCCCCTCCTGCTGGACGAGGGCGTAACGGGGGTCGTCTCCGGTGGTGAATCTCGCGATGCGCACGGGGTCAGGCTAGCCGCCCGTGCGCCGTCGCGCGGGAGGGGCCGGACGGGTCGGGTCAGGCGCGTGCGAGGACCTCGCCGTTGAGCACCGCGAACCAGCCCGCGGGTTCCTCGGCCCAGCGCAGCCAGTCCTGCGCGAGCTGCTCGAGCGCGACGTCGTCCGCGAGCGCCGACTCCTTCGCCTGGACGGCGAAGTTGGAGGCGACGCAGCGCTCGGCCCACAGCCCGCCCCACCACGCGCGGTCGGCAGGGGTCGCGTAGCACCAGGTGCTCGCGCTCGGGACGATGCCGTCGAGGTCGAACCCGGCGTCCTGGACCCACGCGAAGAGGCGGCGCCCGGCGTCGGCCTCGAACCCGTACGCGTGCGTGACCTCGTGGTAGAGCGTGTTCCACTCCGTCAGGCCCGGGGACTCGGGGTACCACGTCATGGCGGCGTAGTCGGCGTCGCGCACGGCGACGAGCCCGCCCGGCCTCGCGACGCGCTTCATCTCGCGCAGCGCGGCGACCGGGTCGGACAGGTGCTGCAGGAGCTGGTGGGCGTAGACGACGTCGAACGTGCCGTCCGCGAACGGGAGCTCGTACGCGTTCGCGTGCTGGAACGTGATGTTCGCGGTGCCGCGCTGCGCGGCGAGCTCGCGCGCGCTCGCGAGCACGGCCTCGGACGCGTCGACCCCGACGACCCGGCCGTCGGCGACGCGGTCGGCGAGGTCGACGGTGACCGTCGCCGGGCCGCAGCCGACGTCGAGGACGCTCATGCCCGCGCGCAGGTGCGGCAGGAGGAACCCGGCCGAGTTCTCGGCCGTGCGCCACCGGTGCGAGCGCAGCACGGACTCGTGGTGCCCGTGCGTGTACGACTCGGACTCCTGCGCGGGGTCGCTCCCGGCCCCGGTGGGGGCGTCGGCGTGGAGGTCGGCGGCCGCGTCGGCGCCGTGCGGGGTGTGCGTCATACCCGCACCGTAGGCCCGACGTGCATCGTTCTCGACCCTGTTCTCACACTCTGGGCGCGACGTCCGGACGGCCCGTCCCCCGGCGTGGCGGCGCCGCGCGGGCGCGCTCGCGCGCGGACAATCCCCCCATGACGGCCGCGACCGGCACGACCTCCGCCCCCGGCGACCCCTCCCCGCCCGCCACCGGGTTCGCCCGCCGCCACGCGGCGCTGCTCCTCGGCGGGCCGGGCCGCGTGGCGGGCGTCGACGTCGCCCGTGGCGTGGCCGTGCTGGGGATGTTCACCGCGCACGTGGGCTGGACGACCGAGGACCTCGGTGAGGTGTCGGGCTGGCTCTCGGTGGCGCACGGCCGGTCGTCGATCCTCTTCGCGCTCGTGGCCGGGGTGTCCCTCGCGATCGTCTCGGGCGGGCGGACGCCGCTCGACGGGCTCCCCGCGCTGCAGAGCCGCACGCGCATCCTCGTGCGGGCGGTCCTCCTGCTCGGGCTCGTGGGCCTGCTCGACCTGCTCGGCACGCGCGTGCTGCTCATCCTCGGGTTCTACGCGGCCTACTTCGTGCTCGCCCTGCCCTTCCTGCGCTGGCGGCGCCGGGACCTCCTCGTGCTCGCGGGCGTCCTCGCCGTGGTCGGCCCGGTGCTCGCGTCCTGGCTCCCCGAGGCGCTCGCGCGCGCGGGCCTGCACCTGCCCGACGACGGGTCGGGCGCGCTCACGGACTTCCTCGTGTCCGGGCACTACCCGGCGGTGGTGTGGATGGCGTACGTGCTCGTCGGGGTCGCGATCGGCCGGTCGGACCTGTCGTCGACGACCGTGCGCGTCGGGCTCGTGGGCGGCGGGCTGGTCGCCCTCGCGGTCGGGTACGGCGTGTCCGCCGCGGTCGTCGGGCCGCTCGGCGGCTCGCAGGCGGTCGAGGAGGCGGCCGCCGCGTGGTCGAGCACGCTGCGCCCGGAGCCGCTCGCGTGGGACGACCCGTGGCCGACGAGCGCGTACCTGTGGCTCGCCGGGCCGCACACCGACACGCTGCCCGAGGTCGTGGGGTCGGGCGGGTTCGCGGTGGCCGTGCTCGGGCTGTGCCTGTTCGCCGGGCGCGTCGGCCGGTGGGTGCTCGCCCCCGTCGCGGCCGTCGGCGCGATGGCGCTCACCGTCTACTCCGCGCAGATCGTCGTGCTGTGGGCGTGGGGCGACGAGGCGTACTCCCGGACGACGAACGGGCCCCTGCTCGTGCTCGTCCTCGCGACGCTCGCGGGCGCGACCCTGTGGCGCTGGGCGCTCGGGCGCGGACCGCTCGAGCGGCTGTTCGCGGCCGTCGCGGCGCGCGCGTCCGCGGTCACGACGACGCGCACCGGGTCGTAGGGTCGCCGCATGACGACTGCGACCGACGACACCGCACCCCGCCCCGCCCTGCGCCGCCTCGGCCGGTCCGGCCTGGCCGTGTCCGCCGTCGGGCTCGGCTGCAACAACTTCGGCCGGCCGCGCACCGCCACCGAGACGCTCGACGGGACGCGCGCCGTCGTCGACGCCGCTCTCGACGCCGGGGTCACGTTCTTCGACACGGCCGACACCTACGGCGCGCGGCCCGGGCTGAGCGAGGAGCTGCTCGGCCAGGCGCTCGGGTCGCGCCGCGACGACGTCGTGGTCGCCACGAAGTTCGGCATGTCGATGCGCGGCGCGGCGGGCGCGGACTTCGACGCGCGCGGCTCGCGGCGGTACGTCGTGCGGGCCGTCGAGGACTCGCTGCGCCGGCTCGGCACCGACCGGATCGACCTCTACCAGTTCCACACGCCCGACCCGCGGACGCCGATCGAGGAGACGCTGGCCGCGCTCGACGACCTCGTGCGCGCGGGCAAGGTGCTCTACGTGGGGCACTCCAACCGGGCGGGGTGGCAGATCGCCGAGGCCGAGCTCACCGCCCGCGCCGCCGGGACCGTGCGGTTCGTGTCCGCGCAGAACCAGTACAACCTCGTCGACCGCGCGGCCGAGCTCGAGGTGCTGCCCGCGGCGGCGGCGTACGGGATCGGCGTGCTCCCGTACTTCCCCCTCGCGAACGGTCTGCTCACGGGCAAGTACGCCCACGGCGCGCGGCCCGACGACGGGCGCCTCGTCACGACGAAGCCGCACCTCCTGGAGTCGGCGCCGTGGGAGGCGCTCGCACGCCTCGGCGCGTTCTGCGAGGTGCGCCGGATCAGCGAGGTGCAGGTCGCGTTCGGGTGGCTGCTGTCGCGCCCGCAGGTGTCGAGCGTGATCGCCGGCGCGACGAAGCCGGAGCAGGTGCGCCAGAACGCCGCGGCGGGCGCGTGGGTGCCCACGGCCGAGGACCTCGCGGAGCTCGACGGGATCTTCCCGCCGGCCGCGAAGGTCGCCCCGTACTGACCGGCGCCCGGCGACCGGGCGCTCTCGCCCTGGTCGCCGGGCACGGCCGGGCCTACCGTGGGGTCATGGCCTCGTGGGAGGACGTCGAGCGGATCGCGACGGTGCTGCCGGACACGGACCTCAAGGGTCCGCGGCGGTGGACCGTGCACGGCACGCTGTTCGTCTGGGAGCGACCCCTGCGTGCCAAGGACCTCGACGAGCTCGGCGACGCCGCGCCCGCCGAGCCGCCCGTCGCGTTCCGCGTCGCCGACGAGGGCGAGAAGGAGGCGCTGCTCGCCGACGAGCCGGACGTCTTCCTCACGACGAGCCACTTCCACGGCTACCCGGTCGTGCTCGCGCGCCTCGACCGCCTCGCGGTGCCCGAGCTCGAGGAGCTCGTCCAGGACGCGTGGCTCGCGCGCGCCCCGAAGCGGCTCGCGCGCGAGTACCTCGACCGCACCGAGTGAGGCGCGGCGGCGTCACCAGGAGAACACGGCCACCGCGTAGATCGCCCACGCCGGCTCGACCGCGACGGTGACGTCCTCGGGGTCGTACACGGTGTAGACGACGTCCCACTCGCCGCTCGTCCCGCGCTCGATCGTGTCGGGGCGCTCGAGGAGCGCGTCGGGGGCGAAGTCGTAGACCCTCCGGGGCACGAGCCCCCCGGAGACGGGCTGGATCTCGAGGTCGCGCGGGTCCACGGCCCTGCTCGTGCCGTTGGTGACCCGGACGCGGATCCGCACGTAGTGCGGGTGGTCGTCCTCGCGCTCCGTCGCGTACTCGCTCAGGGTGTACGGGCGCGGCGCGGAGACCGAGACGACGAGGCCGTCGTCGTACCGCACGGACTCCCCGAACCAGACGCGGTCCGCGGCCGCGCCGATCCTCACCCCGTCCTCGCCGCCGCCCGAGCCCAGCGGGTACCCCCGCAGCGAGGTCGCGACCGCGTACCCCGGCCCGAACGACGGCACGACGTCGACCGTCACCCACGCCGTGAGGACGGCCGTGCCCGTGAGCAGCGCGACCAGCGTCCGCGCCCCTCGTGCGCCACGTCGCCGCGCGAGCGCTCCGACCACGAGCACCGCGACCCCCGCGAGCGCGTACGGGACGCCGACGTGCGCCCAGCCGCGCCACGACGACGCGACCTCCGTGGCGAGGACGGCGACGACGAGGAGCACGCCCGCGCACGCGGCGACGACGGCCGCGCCGTCCCACCTCCGCGCGGCGCT
This sequence comes from Cellulosimicrobium composti, assembly GCF_010287905.1. Lineage (NCBI taxonomy): Bacteria > Bacillati > Actinomycetota > Actinomycetes > Micrococcales > Promicromonosporaceae > Cellulosimicrobium > Cellulosimicrobium composti. Next base: position 23,471 of record NZ_JAAFAN010000010.1, on the reverse strand, counting down.
CCGCCCCGCGGTCGACAGGACGGGCGCGGCCGTCGCCGCAGGCTCCGGGTCGTCGGACGCCTGCCCGGACCCGCCGCCCGGGTCGGGCTCGGTGGGCGCGAGCGCGGCCTCGGCGGGCGCGGGGGCGGCAGCACCGGCCGCGGGCTCGCCGGGTCCCTCGGCGCCGTGCGCCGTCCCCCACGCGGGGACGGTCGGCGCCGCGTCCTCGGGCGGGCCCGCGGGGTCCTTCGTGCTCACGGCCGGTCCTGGGGTGCTGGGGCGGTCAGGGGGGTCAGTACGCGCTCGCGCGCGTGACCTCGAACGTCGCGGTGCGCATCGCCTCGAGGTTCTCCTCGTCGATGTACGTGAACACCTCGACGGTCTCCGACTCGCCCGGCGCGAGCTCGTCCGTGTACGCGAAGTCCGACTCGATCACGGTGCCGTCGGCGGCGATCGCATCGACGTCGAGGTCGAACGTCAGCGGCTCGTCGGACGTGTTCGTCAGCGTGAGCGGCAGCGTGGACTCGACCCACCCGTACTCGTCGGGCTCGCCCTCGAACGCGCCGAACTCGACGCCGAGGTCGTTCGCGAGGATCTCCTCGGTCGCCTCGCCGGACATGCGGTCGAGCTCCTCGTCCCACTCGGACGTCTCCTGCTCGAGGTCGACGATCGCCTGCTCGTACTGCGAGCTCGCGTTGTTCGCCGCGACGACGACCACGACCCAGATCGCGATGGTCACGAGGACGGACGCGACGCCGAGCGCGATCGCGGCGATCGAGAAGCCCTTGCCGGTGCGCCCGCGCTTGACCTGGGACAGGCCGACGAACCCGAGCACGACGCCGGCGATGCCGAGCACGACCGCGAACAGGTTGAGGAACGGGATCCAGCTGCCGAGGAAGCCGAGGATCGCGAGCACGAAGCCGACGATCGCGAGCGTGCTCGTCGACGACGCGGGCGCGCCGTACGCCGGGTAGCCGCCGTTGTACGGGGAGCCGTAGGGCTGCTGCGCCGGGTCCGGGTAGGGCTGGGGGTACCCCTGCTGCTGCGCCGGGTCGGCGTAGGGCGCGGCGTAGCCCTGCTGGGCGGGGTCAGGGTACGGCTGGCCGTAGCCCTGGGGCGCGGACGCCGGAGCCTGCCCGGGCGCGCCGTAGGGAGCCTGCTCGGGCGACGACCCGTACGGCGCCGTCGCGGGGTCGGACCCGTACGGGGCCTGCTCCGGGGACGGGGCGTACGCGGGGGCGCCTGGGGCGGGCTGCGGGTCGCCCTGCGGCGCCGGGCTCGTCCCCTGCGGCCGGTACGGGTCGAACTGGTACGGGTCTTGCGGTGCCGTGGGCGGCTGCGACATGGTGCTCCTCCGCGGCGTCGCCGCGAGTCGTTCGTACGGGTGGGCGGAGGGCGACGCCCTCCCGACGCGCCGGGCCTTCACAGCACGTTCACGAGCATTCTTCCCGGTTCCGCCCACATCGGGAAAACGGCCCGGCGGGTGAACTCCGGCCCGGCCCGTCTCGGCACCCCTCTCGTACCCTGGGACGGTGCCCCTCACCACGACCACGACCGGCGACCCGACCGGCGCCGGGCCCGTCGCCGCGCGCCCGGCGGGCGCGGCGCGCCCGGTCGTGCTCGCCGCGGACGAGTGGGCGGAGCGCGAGCGCGCGCACGCGGAGCGCGCCGACGCGTTCACCGCGGGCTGGCGCGCGCGCAAGCCGCGGCGCGAGAAGCACGCGATCGAGGACTTCCTCTTCACGTACTACCCCACGCGCCCGGCCCAGCTCCGGCGCTGGCACCCGGGCCCGGGCGTCGTGCTCGCTCCCCCGGCAGGCCGCGCCGCCGCCGGGTCGCCGGACGACGCCCCCGACCCGTACGCGACGCGCGCCGGGTGGCGGTGGTACCGCGAGACGCGCGAAGGCCTGACGCTCGACGTCGACGCGTTCCTCGCCGACCGGGGCGACACCGTGCGCTACCTGCGCGCCCTGCTCGCCGCCACGGCCTCGCGGCCGGGACGGTTCGGGTGCTTCGGCCTGCACGAGTGGGCGATGGTCTACCGCGACAAGGAGGCGGGCCGCGACCACCGGCACCCGCTCCCCCTGCGCCTCGGCCACGCGGGCACCGACCGCGTCGTCGAGTCGCACCCCGTGCAGTGCTCCCACTTCGACGCGTTCCGGTTCTTCACGCCCGAGGCCGGTCCGCTCAACCGCCTGCAGCCGACGCGCGAGACCCAGCCCGCCCTGGAGCAGCCGGGGTGCCTGCACGCGACCATGGACCTCTACAAGTGGGCGCTCAAGCTCACGCCCGCCGTGCCGGGCGACGTCGTGCTCGACTCCTTCGAGCTCGCGCGGGACGTCCGCGTCGTCGACATGCAGGCCAGTCCGTACGACGTGTCGTCGTACGGCCTGGCGCCCGTCGCGATCGAGACGCCCGAGGGCAAGGCGCAGTACGTGCGCCACCAGCGCGCGTTCGCCGAGCGCGGCGCCGCGCTGCGCGAGCGGCTCCTCGCGGCGTGCGACGCGCTGCTCGCGAACGCCGACCCGGCGGTCAGTGCGACAGCATCCCGCTGACGAGGCACCGCCACGTCACGGGCCCGACGACGCCGTCGACGGCGACCTCCGGGAAGCCCGCGTGCAGCGCCTCCTGGAATCCGCGCACCCACGCCTCGGTGCGCGGCCCGAGCTGCCCGTCGATCGCGAGCACGGGGTCGGGGCCGCCCGACAGGTCGCGCGCGACGGCCTCGCGCTGCACGGCCCGCACGGCCTCGCCGACGCTCCCCCGGCGCACGACCACGACGAGCGCGGCCGACGTGACGGGGCCGGCGACGCCGTCGACGTCGAGTCCCGCGGCGTCCTGGAAGGAGCGCACGGCGACCTCGGTGCGCGGCCCGAGCAGCCCGTCGACCGCGAGCTCGTGCCCGCGGTGGCGCAGCAGGTGCTGGAGCGTCTGGACCGGGTGCCCGTTCGCGCCGCGACGGACCCGCGGCCAGGCCGGCAGCGTGGTGATGACGATCGACATCGCGTTCCCCCTCGTGCGGACACGGGCCCGGCGGAGGCCCGCCGTGAGGCACCCGCGCCCCGTCGTCTAGGGAGCGGACCGGGCCGCGCGAGATACACGACGGCCACCGCGCGTCCGCGTGCGAGGATCCGTCGGGTGAGCCGTGCCGAGCGAATCGCCGAGATCCCGACCGGGCCCGTGGCCGTCCCGCCCGCCGTCCGCACCCTCGCCGGGGACGACGTCGTCACGCCCGTGTGGCGCAACGTGCTGGGCGGGCTGACCTTCCGCCTCGACCCCGGCCCGGGCCGGGAGGCGGGCGGGACCCGGTACGTCAAGTGGGCACCCGCGGGGGTCCCGGGGCTCGACCTCGCCGCGGAGGCCGCGCGCCTCGCGTGGGTCGGCGACCGCACGCCCGTGCCGCGCGTCCTCGACCACGGGACCGACGCCGACGGCGCCTGGCTCGTCACGCAGGCCGTACCCGGCCGCTCCGCTGTCGAGGCCCGCGAGACCGGCGACCCGGCGGGCGCGGCCACCGCGATCGGTCGCGGCCTGCGCGCGCTGCACGAGGCGCTGCCCGTCGCGTCCTGCCCCTTCACGTGGTCCGTCGCGGACCGGGTCGCGAACGCCGACGCGCGCCTCGCCCGCGGCGACGGCCCGGCGCAGTGGTTCCCGGAGCACCGTGGCATCCCCGTCGCCGAGGCGAGGGCACGACTCGACGACGCACCCGCCGTCGACCGCCTCGTCGTGTGCCACGGCGACGCGTGCGTGCCCAACACGCTCCTGCACGACGACGGCTCGTTCGCCGCGCACGTGGACCTCGGCTCGCTCGGGGTCGCGGACCGCTGGGCCGACCTCGCCGTCGCCGCCTGGAGCACCGAGTGGAACTACGGCCCCGGGTACGACGGCCACGTCTACACGGGCTACGGCGTCGAGCCCGACCCCGAGCGCATCGCCTACTACCGCCTGCTCTGGGACCTCTCCTGACCCGTCGGGCGAGGGACGGCCGCGACCGGTCCGTCCGGCCACGGCCGTCCCCCGCGCGGTGGTCCGCGTGCGCACCGACGTCCGGTGCTCACGCGTGGCGCGCCGCGAACCCGTCGGGGGCGCGGTCGAGGAACGTCGTCACCGACGACACGAGCCCGTCCGACCGCACGTGCAGCACGTCGGTGCCCGTCGCGAACTCGCTCCCGTCGGGCGCGACGACGCGCCAGCGCAGCCGCAGCCGGTCGTCGTGCAGGTCGGGATCCGTGCGCGCCTCGAAGCGGTGGCCCGCGAGGTGGCCGAGCAGCTCGGTCGCGAACGCGAGCACGGCGTCGGCTCCCTCGGCGCGCGTCACCGGGGCCACGTACTCGACCCCGCGCGCGAACGTCCGCGCCGCGCGCCGGTCGCGCTCGGCCGCGTCCGCGGTGTTCCAGAACTCCAGGTAGCGCTCGACCGCGGTCGCGGTCCGCGTCGTCGTCTCGGACATGGTCCCTCCTCGGGTCGGCGCCTGGTCCGCGGCGCCCTGCGGTCCGGCGGACGGCCGGAGCACCACCGTCGGGCGGGCCGGCGCACCGTGTCGATGACCTCGGAGGTAGTTGGCGCGCGTCGGCGCCGGCGGCAGGGTGGGTCCATGGCACCCGTGGACGTACCCGTCGGATCGATGCTGCGCGAGTGGCGCGTGCGGCGTCGATGCTCGCAGCTCGACCTCGCGCTCGGCGCCGACGTGTCGGCGCGCCACATCAGCTTCCTGGAGACGGGCCGCGCACGCCCCAGCCGGGAGATGATCGACCGCCTGTGCGACGAGCTCGACGTGCCGCTGCGGGCGCGCAACGACGTGTACCTCGCGGCCGGGTACGCGCCGCGGCACCGGGAGACGCCGCTGTCCACCGCGACGCTCGCGGCGGCGCGGCGCGCCGTCGACCTCGTGCTCGCCGGTCACGAGCCGTTCCCCGCGATGGCCGTCGACGGACGCTGGGACCTCGTCGCTGCGAACGCGGCCGCGGGCGCGTTCCTCGACGACGTCCCCGACCACCTGCGCGCACCGCGCACCAACGTGCTGCGGCTGACGCTGCACCCGGACGGACTCGCGCCGCGGATCGCGAACCTCGCCGAGTGGGGCGGGCACGTGCGCCGCCGCGTGCGGCGCCAGCTCGAGCGCACGGGCGACCCGGCGCTCGCCGCGCTGCTCGCGGAGGTCGAGGGGTACCTCCCGCCGCCCGACCACGGGCACGAGGACCGCGTGGCGGCGGGCGACGCCGTCGTGCCGCTGCGGCTCGCGACGCCCGACGGCGAGCTCGCCTTCCTCTACACGATGACGGTGTTCGGGTCCCCGCGTGACGTCACGCTCGACGAGATCGCGATCGAGTCGTTCTTCCCCGCCGACGACGCCACGGCGGCCGCGCTCGGCGTCGCGCGCTGACCGCCGTCTACCGGCGCGGCTGGTGCGCGGGGACGCCCTGCTCGGCGAGCTCGGCGGTCTCCGCGACGCGGCGCGCCCGGGTCTCGGGGCGCTTCGCCTCGACGATCCACCCGAGGACCGAGCGCCGGACGCCGGGCGTGAACGCGTCGAAGCGCTCGCGCGCGCCGGGGCGGGCCGCGAGCGCCGCGGCGAGGTCGTCGGGCACGACGAGCGCCTCGGCGTCGTCGTGCCGCGTCCACGACCCGTCGGCCTTCGCCGCCTCGACGACGGCGCGACCCGCGTCGGTCATGCGACCGTCGGCCTCGACCCGCGCGACGCGCTCCTTGCTGAGCCGGGTCCAGCGGCTGCCGCGCCGACGCCGCGTGAACCAGAGCGCGTGGCGGTCGGCGTCGACCGTCGCGGCCTGCCCGTCGATCCAGCCGAAGGAGAGGGCCTCCTCGATCCACGGCTCGTAGCCGTACGTCGGGCGGCCGCTCTCGCGCCGCCACGTCAGGAGCCACACCCCGGGTTCGGGGTCGTCGTGATGGTCGGCGAGCCACGCCCGCCACTCCTGCGGCGTCTCGGCGTGGACCGCCGGTCGGCCCCGGTACTCGTCCTCGGTCACCGCGCCTCCGTCGTCGGTCCGGGGCACCAGCGTGCCCGACCCGGCACCGGGGCGCCAGGGGTCGACGGCGGCCCGGGAGGCGTTCCCTCGGCGCCTCCCGGGCCGGTCCGTCGGGCCCTGCCGCACCGTGGCGGGTGCGGCAGGGCTGCGCGTGGAACCGGGCCGCGGCGGCCCGGCTCCACGCCCGGTCAGGAGCAGGTCGCGGCGTCGTACGCGGCCGTGACCTGCTGGGGCTCGCCGTCGGGCGCGGTCACGGTGACGGTGACCTCGCCCGCCTCGACCGCGGCGGCGCGCGTCGCGAACGACTGGTACGCGCTCGCCCCGGGCGCGACGCCGGCGACGAGGCGCGAGCCGTACGGGGTCGCGAGCTCGATCGCGACGGCCTGCTCGCCCGTGTTGAGCGCGCGGACCGCGACGAACGCCCGGGCGCCGAGGCAGCGGGCCTGCGCCGTGACCTCGACCTGCGGTCCCGGTGCGACGCCGACCGCGTCGGTCGCGACCGCGAACACGTGGAACCGCGTGTTGCGGGGCAGCGTGAGGCTCGTGAGGACCTTGCCGTCGGGCACCGTGACGGGCGCGGTGGCGTAGAGGCCGCAGCCGAACTTGTCGGTCCCCGTCCCGTTGCCGCGCGCGCCCGGCTTGGCGACGAGGACGTTGCCGGGCTCGGGCGAGCCGGTGCACCAGTCGCTGAGCACGACCGGGACGGTCTCGCTCGACCCGTCGGCGAACCCGAGCACGAGGTCGCCGCCCTGCGTGCCGTGCGTCGCCGTCCCGACGAGCGAGAGCGTGCGCGTGCCGCGGTGGGCCTCGGGGACGTCCAGCACCTGCCCGTCGGCGGCGACGTTGTCGGGCTCTCCCGCGGGCGGTGCGCCGAGCAGGTAGGTGAGGTCGGTGCCCGGCACGGTGAGCTCGAGGCCCTGGACCACGCCGAGGTCGGCGAGCAGGTCGCGCAGGAGGTACGCGCCCGAGCCGTCGAGGTCGGCGTTCGCCGCCCCCGCGTCACCGATGCCCACGTTGTCGAAGGCGTCCGCGATCCACGACTCGCCCGAGACGACGACCTGGAGCTCGCGCACGGCCTCCGTCCCCGCCGCGTCGCGCACGACGACCCGCACCGTGTGCACGCCCTGCTCGGCGTCCGCGGCGGCCGCGAGCGTGACCGTGCCCTCGACCGTCGCGGGCAGGCCGTCGGACTCCGCCGTCCACTCGGCGAGGTCGGTCGTCGCGGTGACCGCGCCGTCCGAGGTGACCTCGAGCGTGCCGCTGGACGTGCCCGAGCCCTGCGCGACGACCTGGACGGCGACCTCGGTCTGCCCGCCCGGGGCGAGGACAGGCCGGCGCGGCGTCGCGCCCACGAACAGGCGCTCGACCGTCCCGTCGGCCGGCACGACGGCGCCGGGCGAGGCTGCGGGGTCGGTCGCCCACGCGGACGGGGCGGACCCGACCTCGACGTCGAGCGTCCCCGCCGCGGTCAGCTCGTCGCCCGTGACCCACGCGCGGTCGAGGGGCTCGCCGCCGAGCGCGACGGACTGCGTGTAGTGCGCGTCGGGGGCGACGCCCTCGGCGGTGAGGCGCAGCGAGTCGCGCCCGAACACCTCGGGGTCGAGCGTGATCGTCACGTCGTCGAACAGGGGGGTCGTCAGACCCCACAGGTCCGTGCCCGGGACGATCGGGTACACGCCGATCGACGACAGCACGTGCCACGCGGACATGGTGCCGAGGTCGTCGTTGCCCGTGACGCCGTCGGGGCCGTCGGTGAAGAGCGTCGCCGCGGCGCGCACGACGTCGGTCGTCTTCCACGGCTGGCCGGTCCACAGGTACACGTAGGGCGCGTGGAGGTTCGGCTCGTTGTTGGGGTTGTAGGTCTCCCAGCCGTAGTAGTCGTACGTGCCGTTGACCCACACCTCGCTCGCGACGCGCGCCGGGTCCTCGACGAGCTCGTCGTACGCGAAGAACGCGTCGAGGCGCTCGACGGCGGCGTCGGTGCCGCCCATGAGGTCGAACAGGCCCGGGACGTCCTGCGGGACGAGCCATTGGTACTGCACCGCGGTGCCCTCGTGGAACCCGTCGGAGTGCGCCGGGTCCGGGTCGCCCACGAAGAAGCCGTCGGCGTTGCGCGCGCGGAAGCTGCTCGTGCGCGGGTCGAACACGTTGCGGTAGCTCTGGCCGCGGGCGGCGTACCGGTGGGCGTCCTCGTCGTGACCGAGGCCGCGCGCCATCGTCGAGAGCATCGCGTCGGCGAGCGCGTACTCCATGGTCGCCGAGCCGCCGTGCTGGAGGTCGTAGTCGCCGGGCTTGCCCGAGCGCGCGGGCTCGTGCGGCACGAAGCCGTCGCGCAGGTACTCGACGTTGGCGGCGCGCCCGTTGTACGGCGAGTCGGCGGGCGGGACCTCGTCGGCGTTCTGCCGCAGGACGGCGTACGCCTCCTCCTCGTGGCCCGCGAGCAGCCCCTGGCGCCACGCGCTGACGAGGAACGGCGTCGCCGGGTCGCCCGTCATGATGTTGGTCTCGACCGTGCCGTACCCCCAGCGCGGGAGCCAGCCGCCCTGCTGGCCCTGGCGCACGAGCGAGAGCGCCATGTCGGCCGACTCGTCGGGCGCGAGCAGGTAGAGGAGCTGCTGCTGGGTGCGGTACGTGTCCCACAGCGAGTAGTTCTGGTAGTAGGTGAAGCCCGGTTCCGCGTCGTGGACCTCCTGGTCCCAGCCGCGGTAGCGCCCGTCGACGTCGGACCCGACGTTCGGCGCGAGGAAGCTGCGGTACAGCGACGAGTAGAACGTGCGCAGGTCGTCCTCCGCGCCCTGCGCGACCCGCACGAGGCCGAGCCGCTCCTCCCAGGCCGCACGCGCGGCGTCGTGCACGGCGTCGAACGTGCCGGCCTCGGCGGCGAGGTTCGCCGCCGCGCCCTCGGCGCCGACGTAGCTCATCGCGGTCACGGCCTCGACGTCGAGGTCGCCGTCGGTGGTGTCGAACGTGACGTACACGCCGCGGCGGCCCTCGCCGCCGGACGCCGCGTCGGAGCCCGCGATGACGGTCTCGCCGTCCCACGTGCCGTGCGCGACGAAGGGGCGGTCGAACGTCGTGCGGGTCCAGATCGTCTGCGGCTCGGTGTCCTGGCAGAAGCCGCGCACGGTGATCCGGGTCTCGACCGTGCGGTCGTCGACCACGCGGACGTCCGACCCGGTCACGCGGTTGAGGGCCTGCCCGGCGTTGAGCAGCACGTTGGCCTGCGTCGTCGCCGGGAACGTGTAGCGCTGCACGCCCGTGCGCGCGGTCGCGGTGAGCTCGGCGTCGATCGTGCCCGCGGCCGCCTGGAGGCCGACGCGGTAGTAGCCGGGCGAGGCCTCCTCGTCGTCGTGCGAGAAGCCGAGCGCGTACTGGCCGTAGTCCGTCGACGTGACGGGGCCGGTCGTCGGGAGGACCGGGAGCGGGCCGCCGAGCCCGCAGCCCACGCCCGAGAGGTGCACGAGCGAGAAGCCGCGGACCGACGTGCGGTCGTAGTCGTAGCCGACGTTGTGCCCGTTGTCCGGCGAGAGCTGGACCATGCCGAACGGCACGGCCGCGCCGGGGTAGGTGTTGCCGTCGTCCTTGGTCCCGATGAACGGGTTCACGTAGTCCACGAGCGGGGCGTCGACCGCGGCGACCGCCGTCGTGGCCTCGGCTCGTGCTGCGGACGCCGGGACGGGCGTGGCGTGCGCGGCGAGCGGGAGCGCGAGGCTCGCCGCCGTGGCGAGGGCGACGGCGGCGCTCGTGCGGCGCCGGGCTCGCGCCGGGCGTGGTGGTCCGGACCGGGACGGACGAGGACGGCGACCGGGCTCGGTCGCGCTGTCGGTGCGCATGTGGTGCTCCCCTTGCCCCCACGGCGTCGTGGGATCGTGGTCGTCGGTGACTCGCGGCATACCCTCGCACACGTTGACAGCGCTGTCGAGCCTGCCGACCGACGCCCGGTGCGCCCGACACCTGACACACTCGTGCCGTGACCACCACCACCGGCCGCACCCCGGCTCTCCTCGCCCACGTGCCTGCGCCGACGGGCAGGGCTCCCGACCCGGACGCGCTCTACGAGGGGTTCACCACGTGGGCGACCGAGCAGGGCCTCGAGCTCTACCCGCACCAGAGCGAGGCGCTCATCGAGCTCGTCACGGGCTCGCACGTCATCCTCTCGACGCCCACCGGCTCGGGGAAGTCGCTCGTCGCGATGGGCGCGCAGTTCGCCGCGCTCGCCGCCCACCGGTCCGGCCGCGGCGGCCGCACGTACTACACCGCGCCGCTCAAGGCGCTCGTCAGCGAGAAGTTCTTCGCGCTCGTCGCGGCGTTCGGCTCGAAGAACGTCGGCATGACGACGGGCGACTCCGCCGTGAACCCCGACGCGCCGATCATCTGCTGCACGGCCGAGATCCTCGCGAACATCGCGCTGCGCCGCGGCGGCGAGACCGCGCCCGACGACGAGGACGCGATCTCCCAGGTCGTCATGGACGAGTTCCACTTCTACGCCGACCCGCAGCGCGGGTGGGCGTGGCAGGTGCCCCTGCTCGAGCTGCCGAGCACGCAGTTCCTGCTCATGTCCGCGACGCTCGGCGACACGACCCGGTTCGTCGAGGAGCTCGAGGAGCGCACCGGCCGGCCCGTGGCCGAGGTGACCACCGCGCAGCGGCCGGTCCCCCTGCACTTCAGCTACGTCGTCGAGCCACTGACCGAGGTCATCGAGGAGCTCGTCAGCACGCGCCGCGCCCCGGTGTACGTCGTGCACTTCACGCAGAAGGACGCCGTCGAGCGCGCGCAGTCGCTGCTGTCGATGAACGTCGCGACGAAGTCCGAGAAGGAGGCCATCGCCGCCGAGCTCGGCGACTTCCGCTTCGGCACCGGGTTCGGCAAGACGCTCAGCAAGTTCCTGCGGCACGGCGTCGGCGTGCACCACGCGGGCATGCTCCCCAAGTACCGGCGCGTCGTCGAGCGCCTCACGCAGGCCGGGTTGCTCAAGGTCGTGTGCGGCACGGACACGCTCGGCGTGGGCATCAACGTGCCCATCCGCACCGTGCTGCTCACGAGCCTCGTCAAGTTCGACGGCGAGCGCATGCGCCACCTCACCGCGCGCGAGTTCCACCAGATCGCAGGGCGCGCGGGCCGCGCCGGGTACGACACCGTGGGCGAGGTGCTCGTCATGGCGCCCGAGCACGTCATCGAGAACCGCAAGATGCTCGCCAAGGCGGGCGACGACCCGAAGAAGCTCAAGAAGATCGTCCGGAAGAAGGCGCCGCAGGGCTCGGTCAACTGGACCGACGCGACGTTCGAGCGCCTGCGCGACGCCGAGCCCGAGCCGCTCACGAGCCACTTCACGGTCACGCACGCGATGGTGCTCAACGTCCTCGCGCGCACCGCCCAGCACGGCCGCCCGCAGCCCGGCGACGCGGACGCGGACGACCCGCGCCGCGACCCCGTCGAGGCCATGCGGCACCTGCTCCTCGCGAACCACGACACGGAGTCCCAGCGCCGCGAGCACGTGCGCCAGACGTTCCGCATCTACCGGTCGCTGCGCGTCGCGGGGATCGTCGAGCGCGTACGCGTGCCCGACGCGTCGCGCCCCGCGGGCTACCGCCCGAGCGTGCGCCTCGTCGGCGACCTCCCGCGCGAGTTCGCGCTCAACCAGCCGCTGTCGCCGTTCGCGCTCGCCGCGCTCGACCTGCTCGACGTCGAGGGCGCGACCCACGCGCTCGACGTCGTCTCCGTCATCGAGGCGACGCTCGACGACCCGCGCCAGGTGCTCTACGCGCAGCAGAACGCCGCCAAGGGCGAGGCGGTCGCCGCGATGAAGGCCGAGGGGTACGAGTACGAGGAGCGCATGGCGCTGCTCGAGGAGATCACGTGGCCCAAGCCGCTCGAGGAGCTGCTGGCGCCCGCGTTCGCGATGTACAAGCGGTCGAACCCCTGGGTCGCGGACGCCGAGCTCTCCCCCAAGTCCGTGGTTCGCGACATGGTCGAGCGCGCCATGACGTTCGCGGAGTTCGTGTCCGTCTACGGGCTCGAGCGCACCGAGGGCGTGGTGCTGCGCTACCTCGCGGACGCCTACCGCGCGCTGCGCCAGGTGGTCCCGGACGAGCACCGCACCGAGGAGGTGCAGGAGATCGTGGAGTGGCTCGGCGAGCTCGTGCGCGGCGTCGACTCGTCGCTCCTCGACGAGTGGGAGCGCCTCGCGCACCCGGTGGACGACGACGCGGACGGCGAGGTCGGCGACGGACCGCTCTCCGGGGCGGGTGCCGAGGCGCCCGCGCGCCCCGTGACGGGCAACCCGCGGGCGTTCCGCCGCCTCGTGCGCAACGCGCTGTTCCGCCGCGTCGAGCTCGCGGCGCGCGAGGACTACCGGGCGCTCGGCGCGCTCGACGGCCGCGCGGGCTGGGACGCGGACGCGTGGGGTGACGCCCTGGACCCGCTGTTCGAGGACCAGGGGGACGACGCGATCGGCATCGGCCCGGGTGCGCGCGCGGCGGCGCTGTTCCAGGTCGTCGAAGCGGGCGCACCGCTGCCCGCGGGCCACGAGGGCCGGACGGCGGAGCACGCCCCCGCAGGGGTCGTCCCGGCGGGCACGTGGCTCGTGCGGCAGGTGCTCGACGACCCGGCCGGCGACCACGACTGGGCGATCACCGCGAGCGTCGACCTCGCGGCGAGCGACGAGGCGGGCGAGCCCGTGGTGACGGTGCTCGCGGTCGGCCCGCTGTAGGCCCGACCGGCCCTCCGCGACCAGCCCTCCGCGGGCCCAGGTCCGCGTCGCCCCCGACGCGCGGCAGACCCGCTACGCGAGCGGCAGGAGGCCCCTCGCCGCGAAGACCCGCTTCGCGGCGGCCGTCGCGTTGAGCGCCCGCGGGAACCCGCAGTAGACCGCGGACTGCAGCAGCGCCTCGACGATCTCCTGCGGTGCGAGCCCGACGTCGAGCGCCGTGCCCACGTGGATCTCGAGCTGCGGCTCGCACCCGCCGAGCGCGCAGAGCATGCCGAGCGTGACGAGCTGGCGGTCGCGCGGCCCGAGCCCCGGGCGGGCGTAGACCTCGCCGTACGCCCACGCGGCGACCTGGTGCTCGAGCTCCGGGGACACGTCCCCGAGCGCGTCCCGCAGCGCCGCACCGGCGCCCGGGTTGACCGCGTCGAGCACCGCCCTCCCCTGCTCGTAGCGTTCGGCGCGCGTCGTCGCCCGGTCCTGCGTGCTCTCCCCCTGCGTCACGAGGCGCAGCGTAGGCGAGCGCCCGCGCGCGACGGCGCCCGGTCTCGCAGGGCGGCCGTCACGCCTCGCGGCGCCGGTCGCGCCGCGCGGGCTGGTGCTCGAAACCGGCGGCGACGTACGTCGCGACGCCGCCGGCGTTGGCCGCGGGCGTGGCGACGAGCGCGCTCGACGCGCCGAGCGCGCGCAGCGCGACCAGGCCCGCGAGCGTCGCGGCCCGGCCGAGGCCCCGGCCGCGGTGGTCGGCGTGCACGCCCAGAGGTTCCACCAGTCCGGGGCGGCCCGCGCCCGCCGACCACACGCCGACGACGGCCGCGGGCTCGCCCGCCGCGTCGACGTCGTGCAGCAGGAGGCACCGCGCGTCCGCGAACGGCAGTCCGCCGGCGAGGGCGTGCCAGCGCTCGGGCGCGGCGCGGGCGCCGTCGAACGCCGAGCGCAGCACCTCGGCCCACGCGGGCGCGTCCGCCGGACCGACCACGTGCGCCCGCACGCCCGGGTCCTCCACGGGGCCCGTGAGATCACGGCGCAGCAGCGCCCACGGCTCGTCCTGGGCCCAGCCAGCGTCGGCCAGACGCTCGTCGATGAGCGCACCGACAGGCGACTCGACGGACGCCTGGCCCAGGCCGAGGACACCGCAGGCCGGGTCGGCGGCGTCCGCGGCGACCCGCCGGGCGAGCTCGTCGTCGCGCAGGAGGTCCGGCGCGACACCCAGGCGCAGGAGGCCCGGCCCGTCGAGCAGCCCGACGGCGACGACGCGCCCGTCACGGCGCCACGTGCGCAGCGCCGCCGCGGTCGCGGTGGCGCCTAACCGCCAGAACCATCCGACGTCGCCCGGGTGCAGCTGGAGCGGGGCGGCGTCGTCCTGCCACGCGCGCACCGCGTCCAGCACCTCGCCGAGCTGCTCGACCCGCGGCGTCGCGGTCTCGATCACCATGCCTCGATGAGACACCACGCCACCGCGCGGGCGCGCCCTCTTTTCGCGCGGAGGGCCACCGCCGCACGGGTCCCGCCGCCGGGGTCCGCCGCCCACGAGCCGGTCGCGAGGTCAGGCGCCGCGCGGCCGCAGGTCGCGGCGCAGCACCCGGCGCCGCACGGTCGGCCGCGCGACCTCCTCGAGCCCTGCGGCCCGGAACGCCTGGACGCTGCCCACCGAGTTCTCGCCCCACGTGATCGGGGCACCCGACGGGTCGAGGATCGGGTAGCCCTCGACCGCGGCCGCGCCACGCTCGCGCGCGAGGTCGACGGCCGCGCGCGCGAGGTCGTACGTGAGGCCGAGGCCCCGGAACCCCGCGCGCACGACGAAGCACGCGACCGCCCACACGTCGGGGTCGTCCTTGTCCTGGGCGTCGCCCGCCGCCCGTCCGGTCCAGGGCACGGGGCTGCCGCGCAGGCGCCGGAACGAGGGGCGTGGCCCGACCGCGACCCACCCGGCGGGCTCGCCGTCGAGGAACGCCACGAGACCGCTCGTCGTCGGGGCGTCCGGGTCGTCGCAGCTCGTCTGCTCGTGCAGGAGCCGCGCGCGCTCCTCGGGCGGCGTCGCGTACCAGACCCGGTCGCCGAGCACCTGGCGCTGGCACCAGCACGTCGCGGGGTACCCGCGGTCGCCGAACACGGCCGCGAGGTCGTCCCACGTGACCTCGTTCGCCGGGCGCACGACGACGGCCCCGGGCCTGCCGGGGTGCGCCGCGCCGGGTGCCGCCACGGTCCGACCGTACGCCGACGCGCCGGGCCGCGCACCGGCGTCGGGACCTCCCTCCGGCCCTACCGTGGGCTCATGAGCGACGCACCGCGACCGGGCGAGCACCCCGACGAACCGCACCGTCCGAGCACGGGGTCACGGCTCAACCGGCTGCGCGCCGGGGTGCTCGGGGCGAACGACGGCATCGTGTCGACGGCCGGTGTCGTCGTGGGCGTCGCGGCGACGAGCACGTCGGTCCCCGTCATCGCGACGGCCGGCGGCGCGGCGCTGCTCGCCGGCGCGCTGTCGATGGCCGCGGGCGAGTACGTCTCGGTGAGCACGCAGCGCGACACCGAGAAGGCGCTGCTCGCGACCGAGCGCCGCGAGCTCGCCGAGATGCCCGACGCCGAGCTCGACGAGCTGGCCGGGATCTACGAGGCGAAGGGCCTGACGCCGGACCTCGCGCGGCAGGTCGCCGTCCAGCTCACCGAGCGCGACCCGCTCGCGGCGCACGCCGACGCCGAGCTGCACCTCGACCCGGACGAGCTCACGAGCCCGTGGGAGGCCGCCCTCGCGTCCGTGGTGTCGTTCACCGTCGGCGGGCTGCTGCCGCTCGCGGCGATCCTCCTCGCCCCGGCGGGCGTGCGGATCCCGCTGACCTTCGTCGCCGTCGTGCTCGCGCTCGTGCTCACCGGCTGGGGCTCCGCACGGCTCGGCGAGGCGCCCACGCGGCGCGCGACGGTCCGCACGGTCCTCGGCGGCGCGGTCGCGATGGGCGTGACGTACGCGATCGGGTCCCTGCTCGACGTCAACGTGTAGCGCACCGCTGCGGCAGAATCGGCGCGTGGCCAAGAAGTCGAAGTCGTCCGCGCACGCCGGGACCCCCGCGGTCGCCCTCCTCGAGCGCGAGGGCGTCGCGCACACGCTGCACCCGTACGAGCACGACCCGTCGAGCGACCTGTCCTACGGCCTGGAGGCCGCCGCCGCGATCGGGGTGCCCGCCGAGCAGGTGTTCAAGACGCTGCTCGCCGTGGTCGACGGCGGCCCCCTCGTCGTGGGCATCGTGCCGGTCGACCGCCAGCTCGACCTCAAGGCGCTCGCGAAGGCGGCGGGCGGCAAGAAGGCGACGATGGCCGAGCCCGCCGTGGCCGAGCGCGCGACCGGCTACGTCGTCGGCGGCATCTCACCGCTGGGCCAGAAGCAGCGCCACCGCACGTTCCTCGACGACAGCGCGCTCGTTCTCGACGCGGTGTACGTCTCGGGTGGGCGCCGGGGCCTCGACGTCGGTCTCGCGCCGTCGGACCTGCTGCGCCTCACCGGCGGGACCGCCGCCCCCGTCGCCCGGTAGGGCGGGCGGCGACCGCCACGGTCAGCGCTGGTAGGCGGCGAACGGGGCGTCGGTCGGGACGACGTCCTTGCCGAGCGGCAGGAGCGAGACGGGGATGAGCTTGAGGTTCGCGATCCCGAGCGGGATGCCGATGATCGACACGAAGAGCGGGATCGCCGTGACGACGTGCCCGATCGCGAGCCAGATCCCCGCGACGAGCACCCAGACGACGTTCCCGATCGTCGACCACGCACCCGCGGTCGGCTTGTCGACGACGGTGCGGCCGAACGGCCACAGCGCGTAGCCCGCGATGCGGAAGCTCGCGATCCCGAACGGGATCGTCACGACGAGGATGCAGCAGATGATGCCCGCGACGACGTACCCCAGCGCGAGCCAGAGCCCGGCGAACACGAGCCAGATGATGTTGAGCAGTGTCTTCACGGCACCGTCCTTTCGCGACCATTCTCGCCGACCGCGGCCCCGGTGCCGATCGGGGACCACCCTGAGACGACCCGGGTCCTGCGGGCACCGTCCGACCTAGACTGACCGCATGCCCCTCCCCGAGCCGCCGTCCGTGCTGCCCGCGCAGGTCGCGCACAACCTCGCCCGGGTGCGGGACCGGGTGGACGCCGCGGCGCGCGCGGCGGGGCGTGCGCCGTCGGACGTCCGGCTGCTCGTGGCGACCAAGACGCAGCCCGCCGCCGCGGTGCGCGCGGTGGTCGAGGCGGGAGCGGACCTGATCGGCGAGAACCGGGTGCAGGAGCTCGTCGCGAAGGCGCCGGACCTCGCCGACCTCGTCGCCGCGGGGCGCGTCGAGGTGCACATGATCGGACACCTCCAGCGCAACAAGGTCAACCAGGTGCTCGCGACGGCGACCGGCGTCGAGAGCGTGGACTCGCGCGCGCTCGCCGAGGCGCTGTCGGTCCGCTGCGCGCGCGACGGCCGCGTGCTCGACGTCCTGGCCCAGGTGAACGTCTCGGGGGAGGAGTCCAAGTCGGGCGTGCGTCCCGACGACGCCGCCCCCCTCGCGACGGCGGTCGCCGCGCTCCCCGGCCTGCGGCTCGCGGGGTTCATGACGATCGGCGCGAACTCGCCCGACGAGGCCGAGGTCCGCTCGGGGTTCGCCCGCCTCCGGGAGGTGCGCGACGCCGTCGTGGGCTCGGGCGCGCCCGGCACCGCAGGCGCCCGTGAGCTGTCCATGGGCATGAGCGGCGACCTCGAGCTCGCGGTCGCCGAGGGCGCGACGATCGTCCGGGTCGGCACCGCCGTCTTCGGCCCGCGCCCCGCCCCTGCCCGCTGACACCCGCGGAGGCCTGTCCCGGGTCTACCGCGCGGGGAGCGCCCCGAGCCGGGCGAGCGCGCCGCGCACCCCCGCGACGCCGTCCCCCGCGAGCGCCTCGCGCGCCGCGTCGGCGTCGACGCCCGCGAGGAGCATGACGAGCGCCACGTGCACCTCGCCGTCGGCCTCCTGCAGCACGTCCTCGCACTCGGGTGCGCCGAGGCCCGTGGCCTGGACGAGCATGCGCACGATGCGGGCGCGCAGCTTCTGGTTGGTCGGGCGCACGTCGATCATGAGGTTCGAGTACGTCTTGCCGAGGCGGATCATCGTCGCCGTCGAGAACGTGTTGAGCACGAGCTTCTGGGCCGTGGCGGCCTTCATGCGCGTGGAGCCCGTGACGACCTCGGGGCCCGTGTCCACGAGGATCGCGACGTCGACGCCCTCCGCGAGCGGCGCGCCGGGGTTGGCCGAGACGAGCACCGTCCGCGCGCCGCGCTCGCGCGCGACGTCGAGCGCGCCGCGCACGTACGGGGTGCGGCCGCTCGCCGCGAGCCCGACGACGAGGTCGTGCGCCCCGACGGCGTCGACGTCGGCGCGCCCGAGCTCCACGTCGTCCTCTGCCCCCTCGACCGCGAGCATCATCGCGCCGACGCCGCCCGCGAGATGGGCGACGAACCACTCCTCGCCCACGCCGTAGGTCGGCAGGAGCTCGACCGCGTCGAGCACGCCGAGGCGGCCCGACGTCCCCGAGCCGACGTAGTGCACGCGCCCGCCCGCGCGCAGCGCCTCGACCGCGAGGTCCACGGCTCGCGCGATGTGGTCACGCTGCGCGCGCACGGCGTCCGCGACGCCCGCGTCCTCGTCGGTGATGAGCCGCACGACGTCGGCGGTGGGCAGCAGGTCGACGTCGGTGGTGCGCGGGTTGCGCTCCTCGGTCGGTGACGCGAGGCGCACGAGCGCCTGCCACTCCTCCGTGCTCGTGGCGAGGGTGGGGTCGGTCATCGGGTGCTTCCCTTCGTCGAGCCCGTCAGCGGGCTCTTGGCGCGCGGGCCCGGCAGCAGCCCGTGCGGAGTGTTGGCGAGCGCCAGTCGGCGCACGGGCCCGCTCGCGGCCTGCCACGGCAGCGGCGTGGGCGGCGTGAGCGAGCCGAGCACGACGGCACGCCGCGCTCCGGTGGCCCGCCGCCGGTGCTCGCCCGCGGCCGTCCCGGGCAGCCCGTGGGCCGAGAGGAAGCCGAGGAGAGCGAAGAGGTAGGCCTCCTTCGCGTCGACGGGCAGCCCGAGGGTGTCGGACGTGACGACCTCGCACGCGTGGGGCAGGCGCTCGGCGAGCGCTGCGCGCAGGCGGTCGAGCAGCACGGGGTTGCGCGCCCCACCGCCGGACGCGACGACGCGGCGCACGTCGTGCCCCGCGAGCGCGTCGGCGACGCTCACCGCGGTGAGCTCGGTGAGCGTCGCGACGAGGTCGGGCCCGGTGAGGCCGGGGCGCACGGCCGCGAGCCGGCGCTCGGTGTACGTGGTGTCGAAGAGCTCGCGCCCGGTGGACTTGGGCGCGGGCGCGGCGAAGTACGGGTCGTCGAGCAGCGCCGCGAGCGCGACGGGGTCGACGGTGCCTCGCGCGGCCAGCGCGCCGTCCTCGTCGTAGGCGAGGCGGCCGTCGGTGAGACGTGCGACCGCGACGTCGAGCAGGCAGTTGCCGGGCCCGGTGTCCCAGCCCGTGACCGGGTCGTCGACACGCCCGACGAGGGAGACGTTCGCGATCCCGCCGAGGTTGAGCGCCGCCGTGAGCCCGGCGTCGGGCGCGCCGTCGGTGCCCGTAGTGTCGTCCTCGCGACCGAGCCACAGCGCGTCGAGCACGCTCACGAGGGGCGCGCCGTGCCCGCCGGCGGCGACGTCGGCGACGCGGAAGTCGCTGACGACGGGCCGCTTGACGTGCTCCGCGACCCACGCGGCGTTGCCGAGCTGCAGGGTGCCGCGCGCGCGGGCGCCGACGACCCAGTGGTAGACGGTCTGCCCGTGCGACGCGACGAGGTCGACGTCGCCGCCGGCCACGTCGTCGATCGCGCGGCGGCCCGCGCGGCCGAGCTCCTGGCCGACGAGCGTGTCGAGCTGCGCGACCTCCGCCATGTCGACCGCGGCCGGCGGCAGCGCCGCGAGGATGCGCTCGCGCAGCGCGCGCGGCCAGGCGTACTCGGTGTGGCCGAGGGGACGCATGCGCAGCACGCCGTCGTCGCCGAGGGTGAGGTCGGCGGCGGCCGCGTCGATCGCGTCGACCGACGTGCCGGAGGACAGCCCGAGGACGATCATCGGGACCCCTCCCCCGGCGCGGTGGCGGGCCGGCCGCGCAGGAGCGCGACGGCGGCGCGTGCGTTCGCCCGCCCCGTGCCGCACGCGACCACGACGACCGCGCGCGGGGCGCCGTCGGCGGCGGGCAGGTCGGTGCCGAACCACTGCTCGACGGCGCCCGGGAATCCCGTGTGCACGACGACCGCGCCGGGGCGCGCCGCGAGCAGCTCGCCGAGGCGCGTCCGCTCGCCCGAGCCGAGGACGGGCTCGCGCGTGAGCACGAGCAGGGGCCGGTCGCTCGCACGCACCGTGGCGACCGCGTGCGCCCACGCGTCGGCGTCGGCCGGGCGCAGGTGGCGCACGTCCGGCCCGAACGCCTCGTCGAGCGCGCGCTGGACGTGCTGCGCGGTGCGGCCCGCGGCGTGGTCGAACCGGAGGCGGAGGTCGACGACGTCGGGCGTGCCGGTCACGACAGGTCCGTCCGCGGGCACCGGCCCGGCGAACCGGACGGCGCGCGCGGCGACCTCGGCGCCCACGCGGCCGAGCTCGTCGAGCGCCGCGAGCGCGGACTCGGGCGACGGCACGACGCCGCTCGCGGCCTGGCGCGCGCGGACCGCCGCCCGGGCGCGCGCCGTGCGGTCCGCGGACTCGCGCAGGCGGTCGAGCGTGACGCGTCCCGCGGTGACGGCGTCGACGAGCGCGTCCTGCGCCTGGCGGAACAGCGCCTCGTCGTCGCGGCCGACGGTCGTGCCGAGGCACAGCAGGTCGGCACCCGCCTCGACGGCGCGCACCGCGACCTCGCCGATGCCCGCGACGGCCCCCTCGGCGCCGAACGCCGCGACGGCGCCCATGTCGAGCGCGTCCGTGACGACCGGCCCCTCGAAGCCGAGCTCGCGCACGAGCGCGCCGACCGCGGGCTCGAGCGTGGCGGGCAGCGGCCCGAGCGCGGGGACGACGACGTGGGCCGTCATGACCGCGTCCAGCACCGCGTCGTCCGCGGGCGACGCCGGGTCGCGCCGGGTCATCGTCGCGACGAACGGGGGCAGGTCGCGCGCCCGCAGCTCGTCGGCGCTCGCGTCGACGACGGGCAGCGCGAGGTGGGAGTCGACGTTCGTCGCGCCGTGCCCCGGGAAGTGCTTGCCGCACGCGCCCGCGCCGCCCGCGTGCAGGCCGCGCACGAACGCGGCGCCGTGGCGCGCGACGAGCGCCGGGTCCGCACCGAACGACCGGACGCCGATGACGGGGTTGTCCGGGTCGGAGTTCACGTCGAGGTCCGGCGCGAGGTCGAGGTCGACGCCGGTCGCGGTGAGGAGGCGGCCGAGCGCGACGCCTACCCGCTCGGTGACCTCGACGTCGTCGACGATCCCGAGCGCCGCGTTGCCCGGCAGGCTCGATCCCGTCGCGGCCTCGAGGCGCGACACGTCGCCGCCCTCCTCGTCGATCGCGACGAGCAGGTCTGGCGACGCCCCGCGCAGGCGCGCGGTGAGGCGGGCCGTCGTCGCGACGTCGGGCGTGTTGTGCCCGAACAGCACGACCCCGGCCAGCCCGTCGCGCGCGGCCTCGGCGAGCCACGCCGGCGGGTCGTCCGTGCCGGTGAACCCGGGCAGGAGCACCCCGTTGACGGCGCGCACGACGTCGCTCGCGGCCGGGCGCGCGCGCTCCGGCGACGGCGTCGGGCGGGTCGTGCCGCTCATCCCTTCACCGACCCCGCGGTGAGGCCCGACGACAGGTTGCGCTGCACGAGGACGAAGAACACGAGGACGGGCAGCGTGATGATCGTCGACGCGGCCATGACCGCGCCCCAGTCGGTCGTGTTCTCCCCGAAGAACTTCTGCAGGCCGATCGGCACGGTGTACTTGCTCGACTGCTGGAGGAACGTCAGCGCGAAGATGAACTCGTTCCACGCGGTGATGAAGGAGAACACGCTCGTCGCCACGACGCCGGGCGCCACGAGCGGCACGAGGATCTTCCAGAACATGCGCCCCCACGACGCGCCGTCGAGGTACGCGGCCTCCTCGAGCTCGACGGGCACCGCGGCGACGAAGCCGCGCAGGGTCCAGATCGCGAAGGGCAGCGCGAACGCGAGGTAGACGATCGTCAGGCCCAGGAGCGAGTTGAGCATGTTGAGGTTGCGCATCTGCAGGAACAGCGGGATGACGAGGGCCTCGAGCGGGACCATCTGCACCATGAGGATGAGCACGAGCATCGACTTGCGGAACCGGAAGCGGAACCGGCTCACCGCGACCGCGGCGAGCAGCGCCACGACCGACGACGCGAGGACCGTGCCGAGCGCGACGAGGACCGAGTTGCGCAGGTAGTGGCCGAACCCGCCGTCGTCGATGACGCTGACGAAGTTGTCCCACGTGACGCCGGCCGGCAGGAGCCGGGCGCCGCGCGTCGCGGCCTGCGGGTCGATCGCGGACGAGAACATCCAGTACGCGGGGAAGAGCGAGAAGGCGAGGAGGGCGACGAGCCCGACCGTCTTCGCGGCGGCGACGCCGGGGCGACGGGGACGCGCGCGCAGGGTCTGGCCTGCCGGCGCGGCGGTGGGGGTGTCGACGACGGCGGCGCTCACAGCTCCTCCTCCTTGAACAGGGTGCGCATGTACACGAGCGTGATGCCGAGCAGGATGAGCGTGAGCAGGACCGCGATGGCCGAGCCCATGCCGTACTTGCCCTGCGCGAACGACTCGATGTACGACCACACGCCGAGGTTGAACACGTCCTTGTTGCCGCCGTTCCCGCCGGGCATGAGGTAGATCTGCGTGAAGACCTTGAAGTCCCAGATGGTCGACAGGATCGTCACGACCGCGAACACCGGGCGCAGGATCGGCGCGGTGATCGACCAGAAGCGGCGCCACGCGCTCGCGCCGTCGACCTTCGCCGCCTCGTGCAGCTCGTTCGGGATCGTCATGAGTCCCGCGAGCACGGTGATCGCGACGAACGGGAAGCCGTGGTGCACGACGTTGAGCGTCGCGATCGCGTAGAACGACAGGCGCTCGGTGAACCAGTTCACCGTGCCGGGCTCGATCGCGCCGACGCCCTCGAGCACCGAGGCGACGAGGCCGTTGAGCGGGTCGAAGATCCAGACCCACACGTACGTGCCCGTGATCGCGGGCACGGCCCAGGCGACCATGATCGCCGTCGCGCCGACGCCCCGCCAGAACCCGCCGAGCGTGTTGAGGAACAGCGCGACCGCGGTGCCGAGCGCGACCGTGAGCACGACGCACGCGAGCGCGAAGAGCACGGTGTTCGGCAGGACCGTCGTCCACAGGTAGCTGTCGCCGAGGATGTCGGCGTAGTTCTGCAGGCCGACCCAGTTCGACTCGCCGCTCGCGATCTGGCGCAGCCCGTAGTCCTGCAGCGAGAGCAGGACGACGCGCACGAGCGGCCACAGGAGCAGCACGCCGAGCACGACGAGCCCGGGCGCGAGGAGCAGCCAGGGGCGCAGCGGGGAGCGGTGGCCGAGGCCGCCGGCGCGGCGCCGGCGCGTGCCCGTGGGCGCGGTGCCCGACGTCGGCCGGTCGGCCGGGGCGGCCGGGTCCAGCGAGGCGCCGGGCGCGGCTCGAAGGTCTGCCATGGGGATGAGGTCCTGTCGGTGGTGCGTGCGGGGCGGGGCCCCGGGGAGGCCGGTGGCGGCGGGGGGGGGGGGGGGCGGGGGGGGGGGGGCCCCCCCCCCCCCGGGGGGGGGGGGCCCCCCCCGCGGGGGGGGCGGGGGGCAAAAACAACCCCC
>NZ_JAAFAN010000109.1:0-7113 GCF_010287905.1 Cellulosimicrobium composti | reverse complement strand
CCGGGCGTGCCCGGGCGCCCCGCGGGGCCCCGGGGCGCCCGGGCGCGGGGCCGGGGGCGCCCCGGCCCGCGGCCGGCGCGGGGCGCCCGCGCGCTGAGCGCGCGCGGCGCCCGCGCGCCGGGGCCGCCCGGCGCAGGCCCTCGCGCGGCGGGCCGCACCGGCGCGCCGGTGACGCGCCGTCGTACGCTGGCGGGCGACCTCGCGGGCGAGGTTCGTCGTCGGCGAAACCCGGACGGGACCGATGCGGCTCCGACTCGCCTACGATGTTGTGTGACGTTGCCGACGTCCGCTGCCGTGCGCGCCCGCGCGGCAGAGCGTCGGCGCTGCCCCCGGACCACCCGGCCCGGGCACCGATCGATACGGGAGTCCTGCGTGCCTTCGATCCTCGACAAGGTCCTTCGCATCGGCGAGGGCCGGATCCTCAAGAAGCTGTCCGGCATCGCCGACCAGGTCAACAAGCTCGAGCCGGGCTTCGAGGATCTCACCGACGAGGAGCTGCGGGAGGAGACCGACCGCTTCAAGGCGCGGCTCGCGGCCGGCGAGACCCTCGACGACATCCTGCCCGAGGCGTTCGCCGCGGTGCGCGAGGCGTCGCGCCGCACGCTCGGCCAGCGGCACTTCGACGTCCAGCTCATGGGCGGCGCCGCGCTCCACCTCGGCAACATCGCCGAGATGAAGACCGGTGAGGGCAAGACGCTCGTCGCGACGACGGCCGCGTACCTCAACGCGCTCGAGGGCAAGGGCGTGCACGTCGTCACGGTCAACGACTACCTCGCCAAGTACCAGAGCGAGCTCATGGGCCGCGTCTACCGGTTCCTCGGCCTCAGCACGGGCTGCATCCTGTCCGGGCAGACGCCGGCCCAGCGCCGGGAGCAGTACGCCGCGGACATCACGTACGGGACGAACAACGAGTTCGGCTTCGACTACCTGCGCGACAACATGGCGTGGTCCACGGACGACCTCGTGCAGCGCGGCCACCACTTCGCGATCGTCGACGAGGTCGACTCGATCCTCATCGACGAGGCGCGCACGCCGCTCATCATCTCGGGGCCCGCGTCGGGCGACACGAACCGCTGGTTCGGCGAGTTCGCCAAGGTCGTGCGCCGCCTCAGCCCGGGCACGGACTACGAGGTCGACGAGAAGAAGCGCACCGTGGGCGTGCTCGAGCCCGGCATCGAGAAGGTCGAGGACTACCTCGGCATCGACAACCTCTACGAGTCGCTCAACACGCCGCTCATCGGGTTCCTCAACAACGCCATCAAGGCGAAGGAGCTCTTCAAGCGCGACAAGGACTACGTCGTGCTCAACGGCGAGGTCATGATCGTCGACGAGCACACCGGGCGCATCCTCCCGGGCCGCCGCTACAACGAGGGCATGCACCAGGCCATCGAGGCCAAGGAGGGCGTGCAGATCAAGGCGGAGAACCAGACGCTCGCCACGATCACGCTCCAGAACTACTTCCGCCTGTACTCCAAGCTCTCGGGCATGACCGGTACGGCGGACACCGAGGCGGCCGAGTTCCAGGGCACGTACAAGCTCGGCGTGGTGCCGATCCCGACCAACCGGCCGATGCAGCGCGTCGACCAGCCGGACCTCGTGTACAAGAACGAGGAGGGCAAGTTCGACGCGGTCGTCGCGGACATCGTCGAGCGCCACGCGAAGGGTCAGCCGGTGCTCGTCGGCACGACGAGCGTCGAGAAGTCCGAGCTGCTGTCGTCCAAGCTGAAGAAGCACGGCGTGCCGCACGAGGTCCTCAACGCCAAGCAGCACGAGCGCGAGGCGTCGATCGTCGCGCTCGCCGGTCGCAAGGGCGCCGTGACGGTCGCGACGAACATGGCCGGTCGTGGTACCGACATCATGCTCGGCGGCAACGCGGAGTTCATGGCGGTCGCCGACCTCGCGGCCCGGGGCCTCGACGCCGCGGAGAACCCGGAGGAGTACGAGGCGGCCTGGCCCGACGCGCTCGAGAAGGCGAAGGCAGCGGTCGCGGCCGAGCACGACGAGGTCAAGGAGCTCGGCGGCCTGTACGTTCTCGGCACCGAGCGTCACGAGTCGCGCCGCATCGACAACCAGCTGCGCGGTCGTTCCGGCCGTCAGGGCGACCCGGGCGAGTCCCGGTTCTACCTGTCGATGCAGGACGACCTCATGCGGCTGTTCAACTCGAACCTCGCCGAGTCGATGATGAACCGTGCCGGGTTCCCCGACGACGTGCCGCTCGAGTCGAAGATGGTCACGCGCGGCATCGCGAGCGCGCAGGGTCAGGTGGAGTCGCGCAACTTCGAGATCCGCAAGAACGTCCTCAAGTACGACGACGTCCTGTCGCGCCAGCGCACCGTCATCTACGACGAGCGCCGCCGCGTGCTCGAGGGCGAGGACCTGCAGGAGCAGGTGCAGCACTTCCTCACCGACGTCGTCACGGCGTACGTCGAGGGCGCCACGGCCGAGGGCAACCCCGAGACCTGGGACCTCGACGCGCTGTGGACCGCGCTGCGCGCCGTCTTCCCGATCTCGATCACGGTGGACGAGGTGGTCGAGCAGGCCGGCGGCGAGACGCGCCTGACGGGCGAGATGCTGCTCGAGGAGATCCTCTCCGACGCGCGCATCGCCTACCAGAACCGGGAGGAGCAGCTCGGCGCGGCGAACATGCGCCAGCTCGAGCGCCGCGTGACGCTCTCGGTCCTGGACCGCAAGTGGCGCGAGCACCTCTACGAGATGGACTACCTCAAGGAGGGCATCGGGCTGCGCGCGATGGCGCAGCGTGACCCGCTGGTCGAGTACCAGCGCGAGGGGTACCAGCTCTTCCAGGCGATGACCGAGGCCATCAAGGAGGAGACGGTCGGGTACCTGTTCAACCTCGAGGTCAAGGTCGCCGAGCCGGGCGCGGGCGCCGCGGGCCAGGCGTCGATCTCCGCGGCGGACGCGGCGCAGGCCGCGCAGTCGGCCGCGGGCCAGGCGCTCGGCGGCGCGGCCGGTGCGGCGTCCGCAGGTGCGGCCGCGGGCCTCGCGGCGGCGGCGCAGCAGCAGGCCGCCGTGCAGCAGGACGCCCCCGTGGAGGACGCACCGGTCGCCGACGAGCCCGTCGAGGACGCCCCGGTCGCCGACGCCCCCGCCGCGGCACCCGCGCCCGTGGCGACCCCGGCCGCGTTCGGCGGCCCGGACGGCGCCCGCGCGGGGACGCTCATCGCGAAGGGCCTGGACGGCCCCGACCGCCAGGTGCCGCTGTCCTACAGCGCGCCGAGCGAGGACGGCACGGGGCGCGCGGTCGTCTCGGGCGACGCCGGGCGACGGGCGCGCCGCGCCCTGCACGGCGAGGCGACGGCGGTCGAGAGCGACGGCCGGACCTTCCCGGGCACCCCGCGCAACGCGCAGTGCCCGTGCGGCTCGGGCAAGAAGTACAAGGTCTGCCACGGCCAGAACGAGGAGTGACGGCCGGACCGTCCTGACGCCACGAGGTGTGTCGCGCGCGCGGCACACCTCGTGGCGTCTCCGGAGGCCGGGCGTCTCGGCGCCGCGCGTCTCGGGTGCGGCGTCTCCGGTGCCGCGTGTCTCCGGTGCCGTGCGGCTCGGACCCCGCGTTCGGGCTGCGTCCTCGACGCGCGAAGGGACCGCGCCCGGACGTGCGCCGGGTCCGTGACGATCATCCTGCGAATAGCGAATTGTCGTGAATGCGGTGCGTCTGGTTAGAGTGCAGGACGTCCGAGCACGTCTGCACGACGAAGGAGTTCACCGCCCGATGAGGATCCTCCTGCTGGTCTCAGCCTTCAACGGTCTCACCCAGCGGGTGTGGTGCTCCCTGAAGGAGCAGGGCCACGACGTCGGCGTCGAGCTCGCCCCGACGTTCGACTCGGCCGCCGCGATGACGCGTGCGGTCGAGCGGGCCGACCCCGACCTCGTGCTGTGCCCGTTCCTCAAGCACCGCGTGCCGAGCTCGGTCTACGACCGCTGGCCCACCGTGGTCGTGCACCCCGGCCCCGTGGGCGACCGCGGCCCGTCGTCGCTCGACCACGCGATCCGCGACGGGCGCGAGCAGTGGGGCGTCACGGCCCTGTCGGCCGTGGAGGAGCTCGACGCCGGGCCCGTGTGGGCGACGTCGGTCTTCGACATGCCGTCCGGTCCCGTGTCCAAGAGCGCGCTGTACAACAGCCGAGTCGCCGACGCCGCGATGGCGTGCGTCGACGAGGTGATCCGCAAGGTGGCCGACGGCGAGGAGCCCGCCTTGGCGGAGACCTGGCCGCAGGTCGTCACGGACGTCGGCGAGCTGCCCCTGCTGCGCCGCGCCGACTTCCGGCTCGACTGGAGCCGCCCCGCCGCGGAGCTGGAGCGCCTGGTCGCCGCCGCGGACGGGGCGCCCGGGGCTCCTGCGGAGGTCGACGGCCGGTCGGTCTGCCTGTTCGACGCCGTCGCCTCGCCCGAGCACACCGGGGAGGCGCCCGGCACCGTCGTGGGGCGGCACTTCGACGCGGTCGCGGTCGCGTGCGGCCAGGGCACCCTGTGGGTCGGGTACGCGGCCGAGCTGGGCGCGCGCCGGGGCCCGAAGCTCCCGGCGACGCAGGTGATCGACGCGGGCCGGGCGCCCTTCCGCCCCGTCCCGGACGCTCTGGCGGAGACGACGTACGTGCGCGACGGCGCCGTCGGGACCCTGACGATCCGCTCCTACAACGGGGCGATGCACACCGAGCAGTGCCGGCGCCTCACGACGGCCGTCGAGAAGGCCCTCACCGAGGACACCCGGGTGCTCGTCGTCCGCGGGACCGAGCACGCGTTCTCGAACGGGATCCACCTCGGTGCGATCGACGCGGCCGTGGACCCGGCGACGGAGGCGTGGGAGAACATCTGCGCGATCGACGAGCTGTGCCTGGCCGTCGCGTCCGCCGAGCAGCTCACCGTCGC
The DNA here is from genome assembly GCF_010287905.1 of Cellulosimicrobium composti. Taxonomy (NCBI): domain Bacteria; kingdom Bacillati; phylum Actinomycetota; class Actinomycetes; order Micrococcales; family Promicromonosporaceae; genus Cellulosimicrobium; species Cellulosimicrobium composti. The sequence goes on along the minus strand of NZ_JAAFAN010000109.1, from coordinate 2,223 downwards.
CGCGTTCACCGCGAACGCGGGCGCGGGCGGCGTGATGGCCGGCCTGTGCGCCGACGTGACGCTCGCGCGCGACGGCGTCGTCCTCAACCCCTACTACGACATGGGGATCTTCGGGTCGGAGCTGCACACGTGGAGCGTCCCGGCGCGCGTGGGCGCCCGGCGTGCGTCCCGGCTGCTCCAGGGCAAGCTGCCGGTCTCCGCGGCCGAGGCCGCACGCATCGGGCTCGTCGACGGGGTCGGCCCGCGGGAGTGGGGCGAGTTCGAGGACTGGCTGTCGTCGACCGCGCAGGGGTACGCGGAGCCGGAGACGCTCGCCGCGATGCTCACGGCACGCGCCGAGCGCCGCGCGACCGACCGGCCCCTGACGTCCTACCAGACGATCGAGCTCGCCGAGATGGCGCGCGACTTCTTCGACGACCGCAACGGGTTCTCCGCCCAGCGCCGCGCGTTCCTGCGCAAGTCGCCCGCCGACGCCACGCCGGAGAAACTGCGGTTCGCCACGCCGCGCGCGTGACGCGCCGACCGCGGCCCGTCGGACCGGCAGGTCGGGCGGGCCGCGAGCGTCCGGTGGCGTGGCTGGGCGCTCAGCCGATCTCCAGGGCCACGACCCGCCACGTGCCGCGGCGGGCCTCCAGCCGAGCGGCGGCCGCGCGTACGCGGTCGCCGTCGTCGACGACGACCGTCCCCTCAGCGACCCCCTCGCCGATCCGGACGAGTCGCGCGCGCCGGATCGTCACCGGCCGTGTCGCGCTCTCGACGCCCGCGTCGGCCACGAGCCGGGCCCGGCGGGCGAGCGTCTCGTAGATCTCGGGCGAGACCCAGCGCGCGAGCTGGCCCACCGTGCGCTCGCCGCGAAGGACCTCGAGCGCCGCACGGACGACGGCGCAGCACATCGCCGTCGGGTCCGGGAGCGGCACCGGGGCCGTCGGTGCGAGCGGGCGGCCGCGCACGACGTGCTGCGGAGGTCGCGCGCCGCCGTCGCGCACGTCGACCGCCGGGGGGAGCTGCTCGCCGACGCAGCGCAGCAGGCGCGCGGGCGGCGGCGCGGGCACGCTCGCCGAGCGGGCCGTGCGCGCCGGGGCGGTCCTCGGGGTGGCGCGGGCCGCGATCCCGGCGGGCGCGCCGGCCCCGGTGGTCGTCGTGTCGGAGCCGGCGTCGGGTGTGGCAGCCCGGCGGAGGGTGCCCGTGCCCGTGCCGGGGGTGGTGGGGCGGCGGAGGGTCGCGGTGCCACCCGTGACGGCGGCGGCGGGGGTCTCGGAGCAGGGGCGCAGGGGAGCGGTCATCGTCGGGCTCCTTCGTGAGGTCGGGTCGTCATGCGACGGGCGCGGTGAGCACCTGGCCGGGGAGGATGAGGTCGGGGTCGTCGCCGACGACGTCCGCGTTCGCCGCGTGCCAGCGCTGCACGGCGGAGGCGACGTCGGCGGCGGTCGCGTCCGGCGGGAGGTGGCGCGCGGCGATGGACCACAGCGTGTCGCCCCGCACCACGACGACCTCCGCCGCCGGGCCCGGCGACACGTCGCGCGTGGCCGTGAGCAGCGCGTCACCCCGCCCCGTCGCGCCGCCGTGGACGGTCGCGGCGCCGCGGTCGGGCCCGACCGTCACGCGCGGCCCGCTCTCCGCCGTGCCGGTGCTCGTCAAAGCGGACGATGCTTGCGCCCCTGTCGCGCCGGGCGCGGTCGTGGCCGCCCCGCGCTCGGTCCCGGCGTCGCGGGGCTGCGCCCCGGAGTCGCGCCCGGTGGTCCCGGCGCCTGTCGCGGGTGTCGCCCTGCTCGCGGCGTCCTCCGCCGCCGACGCGGCCCCGCCCCGGCCGGCGGCCGAGGAGGTCGCGCCCCCGCTCGTCGCACCCGTGCCCGTCGCCGTGTCCGTCGCCGTGTCCGTCGCGGCCCCGCGGCCGGTCACCGCACCGGTGGCCGGGACGACGCCGCGGTCGGCCGCCCGGTCCGCGGCACTCGGTCCCGTCGGCGGGGTGCCGTCCTCCTCTCCGTGCGCGGGCCGCTCGGGCGCGGGCGTCGAGGTGTCGCGAGGCTCCGCCCCCGTGTCCGGGGCCGAGGCGCGCCACCCGATGTCGACCGCGACGACGGCGGGCTCGTCGGGCGGCGGCGCGCTCGCGTGGGCCGCCCCGCCGGAGAGGACGAGGCCCGCGCCGACCGAGACGCCGACGCCGACGCGCGCGGCCCGGCGGACCACGCGCGGCGCGGCGCGCAGGACCAGGCGCTCGCCGAC
>NZ_JAAFAN010000108.1:0-7335 GCF_010287905.1 Cellulosimicrobium composti | reverse complement strand
CAGCCCGGGCCGACGACGGCCCCCTTCTCGACGTAGGTGCCCGTGCCCACGGGGACGGACTCGGGCACGCGGGCGTGGGGGGCGCCGAGGCCCGCGCGCCGGGGGGGCCCGACGGCGTTTGTGAGGAGCGGTGACCAACGCCCGTCAGGAGCGGGCGACGGCAGGCGGTCGTACGGTCGGCACACGGCCGGATCGAGGGGAAGGACTTCCATGGGACGGCTTTTCGGCACCGACGGGGTGCGCGGTCTCGCGAACGGCAACGTGACGGGCGAGCTCGCGCTCGACCTCGGTGTCGCGGCGGCGCGCGTGCTCGCGAGCGGGCAGGAGGAGGGGCACCGGCCGCGCGCGGTCGTCGGCCGGGACACGCGCGTGTCCGGCGAGTTCCTCGGTGCGGCGCTCAACGCCGGCCTCGCGAGCGCTGGCGTCGACGTCAAGGACGTGGGAGTCCTGCCGACGCCGGCGGTCGCCTACCTGACGAGCACCATGGACGTCGACTTCGGCGTCGTGATCTCGGCGTCCCACAACCCGATGCAGGACAACGGGATCAAGTTCCTCGCGCGCGGCGGCGTCAAGCTCGACGACGCGGTCGAGGACCGCATCGAGAGCCTGCTCGGGCAGGAGTGGGAGCGCCCGACGCACGGCACCGTCGGGCGGATCTCGTCCGACTCGGGGCGCGCCGGCGGCGCGTACGTCGAGCACCTCATGGCGAGCATCGGGGCGGACGAGGACCACAAGCCGCTCGCGGGCCTGCGGATCGCGGTCGACTGCGCCAACGGCGCCGCGAGCGACGTCGGCCCCGTGGCGCTGCGCGCGTCCGGCGCGGACGTCGTCGTCATCAACGCCAGCCCCGACGGCCGCAACATCAACGCGGCGTGCGGCTCGAACCACCCCGAGCAGCTCCAGGCCGTCGTCGTCGCGTCGGAGGCCGACTTCGGCGTCGCGTTCGACGGCGACGCCGACCGCTGCATCGCCGTCGACCACGGCGGGACCGTCGTGGACGGCGACCAGATCATGGGCGTCCTCGCCCTCGCGCTCAAGGACGAGGGCGCGCTCCCGCACGACACGCTCGTCGTGACGGTCATGAGCAACCTCGGCCTCCTGCTCGCGATGCGCGACGCCGGCATCACCACGGTCCAGACGGCCGTCGGCGACCGGTACGTGCTCGAGGAGATGCGCGCCCACGGGTACGGGCTCGGCGGCGAGCAGTCGGGGCACATCGTCATGTCGCGCTACGCGACGACGGGCGACGGCGTGCTCACCGCCCTCCAGCTCGCGTCGCGCGTGCGCGTCACGGGCCAGAAGCTCGCCGACCTCGCGGGCGTCGTGCAGCGCCTCCCGCAGACGCTCGTCAACGTCCCCGGCGTGGACAAGACGCGCGCGTCCACCGACGAGGCGCTCCTCGCGGCGGTCGCCGCGGCGGAGCGGACCCTCGGCGAGACGGGCCGCGTGCTGCTGCGCCCGTCCGGCACCGAGCCGCTCGTGCGCGTCATGGTCGAGGCAGCCACCCAGCAGCAGGCGGACGCGGTCGCGGCCGAGCTCGCGGGCGTCGTGCGCGACCGGCTCGCGCTGTGAGCGCGGCCGGGCGGACGACGGGGCGCGAGGCCGGCGCGGGCGTGCGCCACGGCGTCGACGAGGGCCTGCGCGACCACGTGCGCGCGCTCCTGGACACCTACGACGACGGCGTGCTGCCCATCGTGCAGGCCGGGCACCCGGTGCTGCGCACGCCCGCGGTCCCGTACGCGGGCCAGCTCGGCGACGTGCTGCCCCGCTTCCTGGAGGCGATGCGCGCGACCATGCACGCGGCGCCGGGCGTGGGCCTCGCCGCGCCACAGGTCGGGATCGGCCTGGCGCTCGCCGTCGTCGAGGACCCGGGGTCCCCGGACGCCGACGACGAGCGCGAGCGACCCCCGCTCGCGTACCGCGTGCTCGTCAACCCCCGGTACGAGGCCGTGGGCCACGAGACCCGGACCTTCTTCGAGGGCTGCCTGTCCGTGCACGGCTGGCAGGCGGAGCGCACGCGCGCCCGCACCGTGCGGCTCACGGGCCAGGACGGGGCGGGCAGGCCGTTCGACGACGTGCTGACCGGTTGGCCGGCACGCATCGTGCAGCACGAGACGGACCACCTGCGCGGTGAGCTCTACGTCGACGCCGCCGACCTGCGGACCCTCGCGTCGACGCTCGGCGTGGCACGTCTGCCCGGCGACGTGCGGTAGGTGCCCGGGCGGTCGCGCAGCGCTGGTCCTGACGACGTACGCCCCCCGGAGGAAAGTCGTCCGTCCGGATGACGACGCCGCACCGGCTGCGGGAGAAGACTCGTCGTCGTGCGCGGCGCTGCCGGGCGGGAATCCCCGGGGGTGAACCGGGGGTTTCCCTGATGGTCGACGTCGTCGCGCTCCGTAGGCTTGTCGTGGTGCAGGACGCCCGACCTGCCGCCGCCGCCCGCCTGGCCTCCCCGCCAGCCGACGAACGAGGACGCCGTTGCCCGACGCCGTGTCGACCTTCCTGGAGAACCTGGAGACCTGGGTCCTCGCCCTCGCGGCGTCCGCGTGGATCTATCCCGCGCTGTTCGGCTTCGCGACGATCGACGGGTTCTTCCCGCCGATCCCCAGCGAGTCCGTGGTCATCACGCTCGCCGTGTCCGCGCACGCCACGGGTGAGCCGAACCTCCTCCTCGTGCTGCTCGTCGCGGCGCTCGGGGCGTGGACCGGCGACCAGATCGCGTTCGCGATCGGTCGGGCGATCGGCACGGATCGGGTCCGCCTCCTCCGCACGGTCCGGGGTCGCAAGGCCGTCGCGTGGGCGGAACGCGCCCTCGCGCACCGCGGCGCGTCGTTCATCCTCGCCGCGCGCTACATCCCGGTGGGGCGCGTCGCGGTGAACATGACCGCCGGGGCGGTCGGCTACCCGCGGCGCCGCTTCATGGCGTTCTCCGGCATCGCAGCCGTGACGTGGTCGCTGTACTCGGTGCTCATCGGCCTCGTGGCCGCGCAGTGGCTGGGCCACGAGCCGCTCCTCGCGATGGTCGTGGGCGTCGTGCTCGGCATCGCGACCGGCTTCGTCATCGACCGGGTCCTCATGATGCGCGCGCGCCGGCGCGGCGAGCTCCCCGTGGACGTCCCCGCGGCCCCCGCGGCGGGCGACGACGCCGTCGCGCGCGACGAGCCCGGCACGTCCGGCCCCCAGGGCGCGTCCCCGGCGCCCGCCGATCCCGGCCGGGCCGACGACGACGCGCCGGCCGGGGCGTCGACGCCCGGCGCGTCGCCGTCGAGCAGCACGGGCGCGGCGCCGCGCGCGTCCTGACCGCTGCCTCAGAGCTTGCGCAGGCGCACGCGCTGGACCGAGTGGTCCGGGCCCTTCGTGAGGACGAGCGTCGCGCGGCCGCGCGTCGGCAGGATGTTCTGCTCGAGGTTCGGCGCGTTGATCGCGTCCCAGATCGACCGCGCGCGCTCGACCGCCTGCTCGTCCGTGAGGTCCGCGTAGCGGCGGAAGTAGGACTCGGGGCGCGCGAACGCGGTGCGGCGCAGCGCGAGGAACCGGTCGACGTACCACTGCCGGATGTTGCGCGTGCGCGCGTCGACGTAGATGGAGAAGTCGAAGAAGTCGCTGACGGCGACGGTCGTCTCGTCGTGCGCGCTGGGCCGGGCGGGCTGCAGCACGTTGAGCCCCTCGACGACGAGGACGTCGGGCTTGCGGACCACGGCCTCCGCGCCAGGCACGATGTCGTAGGTGAGGTGGTCGTAGACGGGTGCGCGGACCTCGGCGTGGCCCGCCTTGACCTTGGACAGGAAGCGGATGAGCGCGCGCCGGTCGTACGACTCGGGGAAGCCCTTGCGCTCCATGAGGCCGCGGCGCGCGAGCTCGGCGTTGGGGTAGAGGAAGCCGTCGGTCGTGATGAGCTCGACGTGCGGCGTCTCGGGCCAGCGCGCGAGCATCTCGCGCAGCACGCGCGCCGTCGTGGACTTGCCCACCGCGACCGAGCCCGCGACCCCGATGACGTAGGGCGTGTTGCCCGTGTCCTCGCGCAGGAACGTCGACGTCGCCTCGTGCAGGCCGGACGTCGCGGTCACGTAGAGGTTGAGCAGCCGCGACAGCGGCCGGTACACGGCGTCGACCTCCGCGAGGTCGATCGGGTCGCCGAGGCCGCGCAGCCGGGCGACGTCCTCGTCGGTCAGGGGCAGCGGCGTCGACTCCGACAGCCGGCTCCACGCCGCGCGGTCGAGGTCCACGTACGGGGAGGAGGACGGTGCCGCGAGGTGGGCCGGGAGCAGGTCGGACGGGTCGTCGGCGGGGGAGGACACCCGCCTGATTCTGCCGGATGCGTGCGGGTGGACGTGCACGCGCGCCACCCCGGGCTCCGCCGCGCGGTCGAGCGCGCGGTCCGGCACGCTCATCCGCGCCCGCCCCGCGCCGTCGTCGTGCGCCGCGCGGGCCGGGGCTCGGGGGTGGGGCCGAGGCCCGGGAGCGCGACGTCCGCCAGTCGCGCCACGAGCGCGAGCGCGTCCTCGGGGGCGTGGGCGTCGACGTCGTTGTCGAGGTAGACCTCGACGTCGTGCCCGGCGTCGTGCCACGACCGCACGCGCTCGGCCCACGCGTCGAGCACGTGCGGCCGGTACCCGCTCGTGTAGAGCTCCTGGTCGCCGTGGAGGCGCACGTACACCAGCGGGCTCGTCACGGCGTCGACGAGCGGCCAGGTCCCCGCGCCGTCGGAGATCGCGAACGCGACCCCGTGCGCGCGCAGGAGGTCGAGCGCCGCGTCGTCGGCGAAGGACGCGTGCCGCGGCTCGAGCGCGTGGACGAGCGGGCGGTCGTCGTCGACCTCGGTCCACGCCGGCGCGCGCAGACGGTCGTCGTGCTCGCGCGCGAGGCGCGCCGCCTGCACGGTCGTGCGCGGCAGGAGCGCGAGGAAGTCGTCGAGCGTCGCGGCGTCGAACGCCGTGCGCGCCGGGAGCTGCCACAGCACCGGACCGAGCCGGTCGCCGAGGGCGAGGACCCCGCTCGCGAAGAAGTTGGCCAGCGGTGTGCGCACGTCCCGCAGCCGCTTCATGTGGGTGACGAAGCGCGGGCCCTTGACCGCGAACGTGAACCCCTCGGGCGTCTGCTCGCGCCACGCGACGAACGACGACGGCCGCTGCATCGAGTAGAAGGTGCCGTTGAGCTCGACGGCCGGGAACAGCGACGCGACGTGCTCGAGCTCGCGACGTTGCGGCAGGCCGCGGGGGTAGAAACGGCCGCGCCAGTCGGCGTAGCGCCACCCCGAGAGGCCGATCCGGACGCTGGGCATGGGACCCACCCTCGCCGCCGCGCGAGCCGCTCGCGCGCCGAGCGTCGGTTAGGCAGCGAACCGTACGAAAAACCGCGGGATCGTGCCGCTCCGAAGGGTGCCGGGTCCGTGGCTAGACTCGATCACCATGTGCGGAATCGTGGGCTACGTGGGCCCTGGAACCATGGTCGGAGAGGCCTCGGGGCGACCCCTCGACGTCGCTCTCGAAGGACTCGGACGGCTCGAGTACCGCGGCTACGACTCGGCCGGCGTCGCGCTCGTCGCGCCGGGGGTCGACGCCGTCGCGTTCGCGAAGAAGTCGGGCAAGCTCGCGAACCTCGTGGAGGAGATCGACCTCCACCCCCTGCCCGCAGCCACCGCGTCGATCGGGCACACCCGGTGGGCGACGCACGGTGGTCCGACGGACACCAACGCCCACCCCCACCTCGCGGACGACGACCGCCTCGCGGTGATCCACAACGGGATCGTCGAGAACTTCGCGACCCTCAAGAGCGAGCTGCTCGCCGAGGGCGTGCAGTTCCGGTCCGAGACGGACACCGAGGTCGCGGCGCAGCTCCTGGCGCGCGCGTACCGCCAGACGAAGGACCTCACGCTCGCGATGGGTCAGGTCGCGCGCCGGCTCGAGGGCACGTTCACGCTCCTCGCCGTGCACGCCGACGCACCGGACACGGTCGTGGGCGCGCGGCACGACTCGCCGCTCGTCGTCGGGCTCGGCGAGGGCGAGAACTTCCTCGGCTCCGACGTCGCGGCGTTCATCTCCCACACCAAGGAGGCGCTCGAGCTCGGCCAGGACCAGATCGTCACGATCACGCCGACGTCCGTCGAGGTGACGGACTTCGACGGCAACCCGGCCGAGGCCAAGCGCTACACGGTCGACTGGGACGCGGCCGCCGCGGAGAAGGGCGGCTTCTCGTCCTTCATGGACAAGGAGATCCACGACCAGCCGCACGCGGTGGCCGACACGCTGCTCGGCCGCACGGACCCGTCGGGCAAGCTCGTGCTCGACGACCTGCGCATCGACGAGGCCGTGCTGCGGTCGGTCGACAAGATCATCGTCGTGGCGTGCGGCACGGCGGCCTACTCGGGCCACGTCGCGAAGTACGCGATCGAGCACTGGTGCCGCATCCCCGTCGAGGTCGAGCTCGCGCACGAGTTCCGCTACCGCGACCCGATCGTCGACGAGAAGACGCTCGTCGTCGCCGTGACGCAGTCCGGCGAGACGATGGACACGCTCATGGCCGTGCGCCACGCGCGCGAGCAGGGCGCCAAGGTCATCTCGATCGTCAACACGCACGGGTCGACGATCCCGCGCGAGTCGGACGCCGTGCTCTACACGCACGCCGGCCCGGAGATCGCGGTCGCCTCGACCAAGGCGTTCCTCTCGCAGATCACCGCCGCGTACCTCCTGGGCCTCTACCTCGCGCAGCTGCGCGGGAACAAGTTCCCCGACGAGATCTCGGCCATCCTCGAGGACCTGCGCGACATGCCGCGCAAGATCCAGACGGTCATCGAGCGCGGCGAGTACGTGCGCGCGACCGCCCGGTCGATGAAGGACGCGACGTCGGTGCTGTTCCTCGGGCGCCACGTCGGGTTCCCCGTCGCGCTGGAGGGCGCGCTCAAGCTCAAGGAGCTCGCGTACATCCACGCGGAGGGCTTCGCGGCGGGCGAGCTCAAGCACGGGCCGATCGCGCTCATCGACGAGGGCCAGCCGGTGTTCGTCGTCGTGCCGTCGCCGAAGGGCCGCGAGGGCCTGCACTCCAAGGTCATCTCGAACATCCAGGAGATCCGGGCCCGCGGCGCCCGCACGCTCGTCATCGCGGAGGACGGGGACGACGCCGTGCGCCCCTACGCGGACGAGATCTTCTGGGTCCCGGAGTCGCCGACGCTGCTCTCGCCGCTGCTGGCGGTCGTGCCGCTGCAGATCTTCGCGATGGCGCTCGCGACGGCCAAGGGCCTCGACGTCGACCAGCCGCGCAACCTCGCGAAGTCGGTCACGGTCGAGTAACCCCTCACCGCCGAGCATGTGGTTGTGGCCCGTCCGGACGTCCGGACGG
>NZ_JAAFAN010000107.1:0-7497 GCF_010287905.1 Cellulosimicrobium composti | reverse complement strand
GCCCCGCGCCGCCGCGCCGTGCGGCGCGGGCGAGGGCGGCGTCGAGGACGCGGACTGCACGGACATGGCTGGTCTCCAGGAACGGGTGCGAGGGAAGGCCGGACGGGGCTCGCCGCCGCGCCGGGTGCGGGCGGCGGCGAGCCCTGCGGTCCCGCGTGAGCGGGCTCGGGAGGTTCTCCGGGGGCGCCGGGAACCTCGCCGGTCACTGGGACAGGACCGCGGTGATCTCCTCGTTGTCCGGCTCGATGCTCGACGCGTCACCGAACACGGCGTTGCGCACGAGCGTGAGCCAGGGGCTGTTCGGCGCGTTGAACGCCTGCTGGAAGTTGCGCGCGACGGGCGTGCGGCCCGTGCTCGCGACCTCGTTGATCGTCACGACGCGCGGGTCGGCGGACGAGTACTCGTTGTCCACGAGGTCGGCGCGCGAGACCACGTCGCCGTTCTTGGCGAGGACCTCGACCTGGGCCTCCTCCGAGAGCATCCACGACAGGAAGCTCCACGCCTGGTCGGCCTTGTCGCTGTCCTTGGAGATCCCGATGCCGTCGCCGCCGACGAACGTCGACCCGCCGCCGCCGGGGCCGGGGATCGGCGCGACGCCGACGTCGACGGTCTCGTCGGCGGTCGACAGGAGCGTCGCGGGGTACGGCATGACCCCGACCTTGCCCTCCTGGAACGGGGCGACCCACGTCGCGCCCGTCTCGTCGCGCGTGCCCGCACCGACCGCGTCGGAGTCGACGAGGTCCTTGTAGACGGCGTAGACCTCCTGCGCGGTCTCGCTCGCGAGGAGCGACTCGGTGCCGTCGGCGCTCAGCACGTCCTCGTCGGCCGCCCAGACGGACGGGAACCAGGTGAACACGAGGCAGCCGCCGCAGTTGCCGCCGAAGAAGGTGCCGTCCACGCCGCCCCCGAGCGCGTCGACCGCCTTCGCCTGCTCGGCGAACTCCTCGAGCGACGTCGGCGGGGCCTCGGGGTCGAGGCCGGCCTGCTCGTAGAGCTCCTTGTTGTAGAACAGGACCGAGACGTCGAGGACGAACGGGAGCACGTACTCCGCGTCCTCGTACGTGCCCGCCTCGAGGTGGCCCTGGTTGATCTCGTCCGCGAAGTCGAGCTGGTCGATGCGGTCGGTGACGTCCTGGAAGAGGCCCTGCTCGACCCAGTTCGGCACGTACACGATGTCGGCCGCGAACAGGTCCGGCAGGCCCCCGCTGCCGGCGGCGGCGCCGACCTTCGCCACGTAGTCGTCGTTGGGGACGATCGTCAGCTCGACCTGGTTCTCGTGGCTCGCGTTGTACGCGTCGACCAGCAGCTTCGCCTGCTTCTCGAGCGGTGCGCGCGTCCACAGCGTGAGCGTGCTGCCGTCGTCGACGCCCTCGACGCCGCCCTCTCCCGTGCCGCCCGTCGCGGCGTCGTCGCCGCCGGATCCGGACCCGCCGCACGCGGCGAGCCCGAGCGCGACGAGGCCGGCGAGCGTCGTCGTGGCCACGGACCTCCGCCAGGAGGTCCCGCGGTGGTTCTTCATCTCGTGTCTCCTCGTACTCGTCTTCGAGCCGTTGCACCTGCGCCCCGTGCCCGCGCTGTGGGCGAACACGTTTTCGGTCGACGTGTCGCGCAGCGGCGCGCTCCACGTGGCCGTCCGTCCCCTCAGGCGGCTAGTGTTCGATGTCCTGGCGTCGACCGTGAGCCATGTGCTCGCGTCGCCGCTCGCACCGAAACCAACCGAAAAGGTTTTCTGAATGTATGGCAGGGCGATAGCCTCGTCAAGCGGGGCACCGGGTTACAGTTCGATCACGGCTCGATCGTCGGAGACGCCGCGGAGCGCGCCGGTAGGAGGGGGAACGGCCTCATGACGACCCAGAGCGGGAGCGCCTCGCCGCGTGCGGCGACGCTCACCGACGTCGCGCGCCTGGCCGGCGTCTCGATCGCGACCGCGTCCAAGGCGATCAACGGCCGCGACCAGGTGAAGGCCGAGACGCGGCTGCGCGTGCTCGAGGCCGCCGAGCGCCTGTCCTTCGCACCCAACGCGCTCGCGCGCGGCCTCCTCAAGGGTCGCACCGGCACGGTCGGGCTCCTCACGAGCGACCTCGAGGGCCGCTTCTCCATCCCCGTGCTCATGGGCGCCGAGGACGCGTTCGGCGCGGGCCGCGTGTCCGTGTTCCTGTGCGACGCGCGCGGCGACGCGATCCGCGAGCAGCACCACGTGCGCGCGCTGCTCTCCCGGCGCGTCGACGGCCTCATCGTCGTAGGCTCGCGCACCGACCCGCGACCCCCGCTCAGCGCCGACGTCCCCGTCCCGGTCGTGTACGCGTACGCGCCCTCGGAGGACGCGTCCGACGTGTCGATCACGGCGGACAACGTGGGCGCGGGACGGCTCGCCGTCGAGCACCTGCTCTCGTGCGGGCGCCGGCGCGTCGCGCACGTCTCGGGCGACCCCGGCTACAAGGCCGCGCAGGACCGCGCCGCCGGGGCCGCCGCCGCGATGACCGCCGCGGGCCTCGAGCTCGTGGGCGGGCAGACGTTCTTCGGCTCGTGGAGCGAGGGGTGGGGCCGCGGGGCGGCACGCATGATCGTCGAGCAGCACGGCGACGTCGACGCGTTCTTCTGCGGGTCGGACCAGATCGCGCGCGGCGTGCTCGACGCGCTGCGCGAGCTCGGCCGGGACGTCCCCGGCGAGGTGTCGGTCATCGGGTTCGACAACTGGGAGGTGCTCACCACGAACGCGCGCCCCCAGCTCACGAGCGTCGACATGAACCTGGAGCGCCTCGGGCGCGTCGCCGCGCAGCGCCTGTTCGCCGCGATCGACGGCACCGTGCGGCCCGGCGTCGAGGAGCTGCCGTGCCGCGTCGTGACGCGCGCGTCGACCGTGCCGATCAGCTGAGCGGCGCGCCGCCGGGGCCGACCTCGTCCGGGCGGTCGGGGTCGTCGAGGTCGAGCAGCATGCGCGTGTTGCCGAGCGTGTTGGGCTTCACGCGCGCGAGGTCGAGGAACTCGGCGACGCCGTCGTCGTGCGAGCGCAGCAGCTCCGCGTAGACGTCGTGCGAGACGGGCGTCCCCTCGATCGCGCGGAACCCGTGGGCGCGGAAGAACTCGACCTCGAACGTCAGGCAGAACACGCGGCGCAGGCCGAGCGCGCGTGCCCGGGCGAGGAGCTCGACGACGAGCGCGTGCCCCACGCGCCGACCCCGCCAGGCCGGGTCGACGGCGAGCGTGCGGATCTCGGCGAGGTCGTCCCACATGACGTGCAGCGCCCCGCACCCGACGACGCGCGGCCCCCCGGCGCCGTCGTCCGTCGCGGGCTCCTCGGCCTCGGCGACGACGAACTCCTGCACGGCCTCGTAGTACCCGACCATCTCCTTCGCGAGGAGGATGCGCGCCTGCGCGTACGGCTCGACGAGCGCGCGGACCGCGCGCACGTCCGCGGGCAGGGCGGGACGGACGCGGACGGCGGAGGTCGAGGGCACCGCGTCACTGTACGCCGGATCGGCGCTCGATGCATACTCATGCAGGCGAGCGCATAGATCCCCGCCGGGGGTCAGGCTCCCGCGACGAGCCGCGACGCCGTGATCTCGTCGACCACGAGGTCGGTCACGACGCCGGCGCGCAGGGCCGCGCGCAGCGGCGCCACCTTGTTGTCGCCCGCGACGGCGCACACGCGCCGCGGGACGCGCCGCAGCTCCTGCGGCGCCGGTCCCGTCGCGCGCTCGTTGAGCGCGATGTCGCTGTACGTGCCGTCCGCGCGCAGGAAGACCGTGCACACGTCCCCCACGACGCCCTCCGCGTCGAGCACCGCGATGTCCTCCGGCTCGAGGTAGCCGGCCGAGTACACGTGCGAGGGCACGCCGCCCGCGACCGCGCCGACGGAGAACAGGGCGATGTCCGCGCGGCGCTGCACGTCGAGGACGCGGCGCACCGACCGCTCGCGCCACATCGCCTGCTTCGTCTCCGCGTAGTCGAAGAACGCGGGGACTGGGAAATGGTGCACGTGCGCGTCGAACGCGGTGCCGAAGCCCGCGATGAGGTCGCCCGCGTAGTGCACGCCCGACGTGCGCGTGTTCGCCGCCCCGTTGAGCTGCACGACCGCGCTCCCGCGCGTGGGCTTGCGCGGCAGGTGGCGCGAGACCGCGGAGAGCGTCGTCCCCCACGCGATCCCGAGGATCATGTTCGAGTCGAACCACGTCGACAGCAGGCGGGCGGTCGTCAGCGCGACCTGCTCGAGCCGCTCGACCTGCGGCGCCTGGTCAGGCACGGGCACGACGTACGCGTCGATCCCCCACGTGCTCGCGAGGTGCTGCCCCAGCCCCGGGCCGCGGCTCCGGGCGGGGCGCAGCGAGATCTCCACGAGCCCCGTGTCGCGCGCCCGCTTCACGAGGCGCGACACCGTCGACCGCGAGGTGTGCAGGTGCTTCGCGATCGCCTCCATCTTCATGTCCTGGAGGTAGTACATCGACGCCGCCCGCAGGACGTCCTGCTCCCGATCGACCACGACGGCCTCCTTCCGCTCACCACCATTCTGCACGTTTGTGCACCACGGTTGCGCGTCCGTTCGCCGCGTGGTCGTCTGGAGGGCGTGCCAGCGCGCCGGGAACCCGGCGTGCGCACCGGCGGCTCCCGCTCGCGCACCCTGGTCGGGCGTGGGACCGTCGCTGTGAGCGCACCGTGGGCGCACCGTCCCGCGGCGTGCCCGCAGGCCCGAGGGACGAGAGAGGAACACGGATGGCATCCACGAGACTCACCGCGGAGGCGCGCCGACAGGCGCTCGCCGCGCTCGAGGCCAGCACGACCCCCGACGCCGAGCTCGACGTCCTCGTGATCGGCGGCGGCGTCACGGGCGCCGGGATCGCTCTCGACGCCGTGACGCGCGGTCTGTCGACCGCGATCGTCGAGGCGCAGGACTGGGCCGCAGGAACGTCGAGCAGGTCGAGCAAGCTCGTGCACGGCGGCCTGCGCTACCTGCAGATGCTCGACTTCCACCTCGTGAAGGAGGCGCTCACCGAGCGCGACCTGCTGCTCAAGGACATCGCCCCGCACCTCGTGCGGCCTGTGCCTTTCCTCTACCCGCTGGAGCACCGCGTGTGGGAGCGCGCCTACGTCGGCGCGGGCATCGCCCTCTACGACACGCTCGCGAGCGTGGCCCCCGGCAAGCGCGCGATGCCGCTGCACCGGCACCTGTCGCGCAGCCGCATGGAGAAGAAGTTCCCCGACCTCGCGCACGACGCCGCGGTCGGTGCCGTGCAGTACTGGGACGCGTCGGTCGACGACGCGCGGCTCGTCGCGACGCTCGTGCGCACGGCCGCGTCGTACGGCGCGCACGCCGCGTCGCGCACCCAGGTCGTCTCGCTCACCAAGGGCTCGACGGGCGCCGTGAACGGCGCGGTCCTCATGGACCTCGAGACGGGCAAGGAGATCACGGTCCGGGCCCGCTCCGTCATCAACGCGACCGGCGTGTGGACCGAGGACACCGAGGCGCTCGCCGGCAGCGAGGGCGGGCTGCGCGTGCTGGCGTCCAAGGGCATCCACATCGTCGTCCCGCGCGAGCGCATCAAGGGCCAGGTGGGCCTGATCCTCCAGACCGAGAAGTCCGTCCTCTTCGTCATCCCGTGGTCGCGCTACTGGGTGATCGGCACGACCGACACCCCGTGGGAGCAGGAGCTCCAGCACCCCGTCGCGACGTCGGCCGACATCGACTACGTGCTCGAGCACGCGAACGCGGTGCTCGCGCACCCGCTGACGCGCGACGACATCATCGGCACGTGGGCGGGTCTGCGACCGCTCCTGCAGCCCGGCACCAAGGAGGGCACGAGCTCGGCGAAGGTCTCGCGCGAGCACACCGTCGCCTCCCCGACGCCCGGCCTCACGGTCATCGCGGGCGGCAAGCTCACGACGTACCGCGTCATGGCGAAGGACGCGGTCGACTTCGCGATCGGCCAGCGCGCGAGCGCCCTGCCCTCGATCACGCACAAGATCCCGCTGCTCGGGGCCGTCGGCCTCGACGCGGTGCGGCGCCAGGCGCGGCCCTGGGCCTCGCGCTACGGCTGGACGCCCGCGCTCGTCGACCACCTGCTGCACCGGTACGGGTCCAACCTGCGCGAGATCGTCGAGCTGTGCGAGGCGCGGCCCGACCTCGCGAAGCCGCTCGAGCACGCGCCGGCGTACCTGCGCGCCGAGATCGCCTACGGCGTCTCGCACGAGGGCGCGCTGCACCTCGAGGACCTCCTCCTGCACCGCACACGTCTCAACTACGAGGTCCCCGACCGCGGTCTCGCGGCGCTCCCCGAGATCGCCGGGATCGCCGGCGAGCTGCTCGGGTGGGACGACGCGACCCGGGAGACGGAGATCGCGAGCTACACCGACCGCGCGAACGCGGAGGCCGCCGCCGAGCAGGAGACCGACGACGCGTCCGCCGAGCGCGTCCGGCTGCAGGCCGACGACGTGTCGCCGCTGCAGCCGCTGCGCACCACCTGACACCTGAACACCGCGCGGGGTCCCGGGCGCCGTCCGCACGGACGGCGCCCGGCCCGGGCCCCGCACACCGACCTCACGGGACGCACGCCGACGGCGGCCGGCCCGAGGACCCGGCGCTCAGGCGCGCCGGGACGGTTGAGACAGAGAAGTCCACCACGAAAGAGAGAGCACGATGGATCAACTCCTCATGAACGCCTTCTGGTCCGAGGTCCTCGGCACGGCGACACTGATCCTCCTCGGTGCGGGCGTCGTCGCGAACGTCATCCTGCCGAGGACCAAGGGCTTCAACGGCGGCTGGCTCCTCATCAACTGGGGATGGGGCCTCGCGGTCTTCGCCGGCGTCTACGTCGCGCACAAGTCGGGCGCGCACCTCAACCCGGCCGTCACGATCGGTCTCTTCGCCGCGGACCAGCCGTTCGCGACGATCACCGGCCCGGAGGGCGTCGTCACGGCGACGATCGAGCCGACCGTCGGCAACATGTTCATGTACTTCGGCGCGGAGATGCTCGGCGCGTTCATCGGCGCGGTCCTGGCGTTCCTCGCGTACAAGAAGCACTTCGACGAGGACGCGCCGGGCGCGACCAAGCTCGCCGTGTTCTCGACCGGTCCGGAGATCCGCTCCTACTGGTGGAACTTCCTCACCGAGGTCATCGCGACCTTCGTGCTCGTGTTCTTCGTCGTCGTCTCGGGCAAGACGCCGTCCGGCCTGGGGCCGCTCGCCGTCGCGCTCATCGTCGTCGGCATCGGCGCGAGCCTCGGTGGCCCGACCGGGTACGCCATCAACCCGGCTCGTGACCTCGCCCCCCGCATCGCCCACGCCCTGCTGCCCATCAAGGGCAAGGGCTCGAGCGACTGGTCCTACTCCTGGGTCCCGGTCGCCGGTCCGCTCGTCGGCGGCGTGCTCGCCGGCCTGCTGGGCGCCGCGTACATCTGATCCGCGCGTGGGCCGGGGCCCGGGGGCGCGGGCCCGCGCCCCCCCCCGGCCGGGGGGGCCCGGGGGCCCCGCCCCCCCGGGCGGGGCCGCGCCCCCCCCCCCCC
>NZ_JAAFAN010000106.1:0-7878 GCF_010287905.1 Cellulosimicrobium composti | reverse complement strand
AGCGCGTTGTGGCCCGCGACGATCATGCAGATGCACCCGCACGCGACGGTGCTGGTCGACGACGCCGCGGCCTCGCGCCTGCAGCTCGCGGACTACTACCGCCAGACGTACGCGTCCAAGCCCGACTGGCAGGGCCTGTAGAGCCCGCGCACTTTCACCCGGGCTCCACCTGGACGACCGTCCAGTTCGCTGCTTACGCTGAATGCAGCCGGTGCCCGCACGATCAGCCCCCTGCCAGTGCGGGCACCGGCGACGACGGCGGTGCCGCCCAGCCCGACCGATTTCGCCCGCACCCCGCCGGACCGACCTCCCTGGTCCGGCGGGGTGCGGGCGTTCGTGCACCCGTGCGCTTCCCCTTGACCCCCGATGCCCCGCAGGCTACGTTCCTGACGTCAGACATCTGACATCATCTGTTCAAGCAGTCTCGGCAGCGTCGCCGCGTCCCCCCTTGGCCGGCCGTCCGCACCGAGTGCTCCACGACCGGAAGGAACGGCATGATCGGACACCTCCGCAGACCAGCGCGCCGTGCGGTGACCCTCGTCGCCGCGCTCGCGCTGGGGATGGGCGGCGCCGTCGTCCCCGTCACGACGGCGGCCGCGCACCACACGACCCCCGCCCCCGACTACGACGTCGCCCCGGCGACCGGCGGACGGGGCACCTACAGCGAGCAGCAGCTCGCGACGAACGGGCAGGGCGGCTTCCCCAACTACCGCATCCCGGCCCTCACCGTGACCAACAGCGGCGCCGTCCTCGCGTCCTACGACGGCCGTCCCACGGGCGCCGACTCGCCCGGCCCGAACTCGATCCTGCAGCGCCGCTCCGACGACGACGGCGTCACCTGGGGGCCGCAGGAGGTCGTCGCGGGTGGCAGGACGACCGCGCCGATCGAGGGCTACTCCGACCCGAGCTACATCGTCGACCGCGAGACGGGGACGATCTTCAACTTCCACGTGAAGTCCTACGACCAGGGCTTCTGGGGGTCGCAGCCGGGCACGGACCCGACCGCGCGCAACGTCATCCAGGCGAACGTCTCCAGCTCGACGGACGACGGCCGCACGTGGACGCACCGCACGATCACGGCCGAGGTCACCGGTGACCTCGGGGCGCGCTCGCGCTTCGCGTCCTCCGGCCAGGGCATCCAGCTCAAGTACGGCCAGTACGCGGGCCGCCTCCTCCAGCAGTACACGATCATCAACGCCGCGGGCGCGGTGCAGGCCGTGTCCGTGTACTCCGACGACCACGGCGCGACGTGGAAGGTCGGCACGCCCGTCGGCACCGGCATGGACGAGAACAAGACGGTCGAGCTGTCCGACGGCCGCGTCATGCTCAACTCGCGCGACTCCGCCGGCTCGAAGTACCGCAAGGTCGCGTACTCGACCGACGGCGGCGTGACGTACGGCCCGGTGACGATCGACACCGAGCTGCCCGACCCGACGAACAACGGCTCGATCGTGCGCGCGTACCCGAACGCGCCGCAGGGCTCGGCCGAGGCCAAGGTGCTGCTCTTCTCGAACGCCGCGTCGCAGTCCGCACGCGTCAACGGCACCGTGCGCGTGAGCTACGACGACGGCGAGACGTGGCCCGTGGCGAAGGTGTTCCAGGCCGGCGGCATGGCGTACTCGACGCTCGCGACGCTCGCCGACGGCACGATCGGGCTCCTCTACGAGCCCGACGGCGGCAACGGCGGCATCCGCTTCGCCAAGCTCGACATGGACTGGATCCTCGCGGCTCCGAGCGACCGTCCCGGCGACATCACGATCACCGCGGCGAGCGTCACCAGCCCGACCCCTGCGGGCGGCTGGAAGGTGGGTGACGTCGTCAGCTACTCGTTCACCGTCACCAACCTCTCGGACGCCGTGACGACCGTGTCGCCCACGGGCGACCTGCAGCAGTTCGACCCGGCGCAGAGCACGCCGAACTGCCGCTACCGCAACCTCGGGCCCCGTGCCACGTACACGTGCACGAGCGCGCGCCACACGATCACGCAGGCCGACGTCGACGCGGGCCACTTCACGCCGCGCACCACGTGGACCTCGACCTCGGGGACGACGGTCACCACCGTCGAGCACTCGGGCCCGAGCGTGAACCTCGGCGGCCCGGGCAACATCCTCGTCTCGGGCGTCCACACCAACCCGAAGGAGACCTACGCCGTCGGGGACGTGCTCGAGTTCGCGTACACCGTGAACAACATCTCCACCGCGGGGACGCGCGTGGTGCCCACGGGCAACCTGGTCAACCTCGACCCGGCGCAGTACAGCCGCAACTGCCGCTACCTCAGCCTCGCGGCCCTCGCGTCGTACACGTGCACGTTCGCGCACCACGTCGTCACGCAGGAGGACCTCGACCGCGGGTCGTTCACGCCGGACACGACGTGGACCTCGACGTCCGGGACGACCGTGACGGTCGTCGAGCTCGACGGTCCGGCGGTCGAGCTCCCGTCCGCGGCCGCCCCCGCGCTCGACGTCCGCGCGTCGACGCGCTGCCTCGCCGGCACGGCGTACGTCGCCGTGACGGCGCAGAACACGGGCGCCGAGGCGGTCGACGTCACGCTGCGCACGCCGTACGGCGAGCGCACGGTCGCGGCCGTGCAGCCCGGCAGGTCGGCGTACCAGTCGTTCTCCGCCCGCTCGTCGGCGGTGGACGAGGGGACCGCCGTCGCGGCGGCGGGCTCCCAGGAGGTCGACGCCACGTTCGGCGCCTCCACCTGCGCCTGATCACCGAGGAGCCCGGCGGCCGGCGGGCCGCCGCGCTCCTCCGTCGTCCGAGCACGTGCTTGTTCCTGCTCGAATCGCGCCGCTATGGTGCACACATCATCAGGACTCCCCCAGCCCCCGACACCGACGTCGGTGAGAGGACGTTCCCGTGAGACCCCTGCTCCCCCTGACCGTGACCGCAGCGCTGCTGGTCACGGCCCTCGTCCCCGCGGGAGCGGCCGCGCACGTCGCCGCCCCCGCGGCCCCGCCCGCGGCGGCCGCCTCGCTCCCCGCCGCACCCGCCACCGCGCCCGCGGGCCCGGGCGAGGAGCTCGACGTCGTCGACCTCGCCACGCGCTACACCGGCAGCCACCTGCGCTACCGGATCCCCGCGCTCACCACGCTGCCGAACGGCGACCTGCTCGCCGTGTACGACGGCCGCCCGACCATGAACGACCTGCCCTCCAACATCGCGCTGCTCATGCGCCGCAGCACCGACGGCGGTGCGACGTGGCAGGAGCCCGAGGACATCCGCTCCGACGCGGCCCCGAAGGGCTACGGCGACCCGAGCGTCCTCGTCGACCGCGAGACCGGCCGCGTGTTCGTCTTCTACGCCGCGTCGGTCAACCAGGGCTACGCCGGGTCCGGCACGGGCAACGACCCCGACGACCCGAACCTCCTGCACGCCGACTACTCGTACTCCGACGACGGCGGCGTCACGTGGCAGCACCGCCGCATCACCGAGATGTTCAAGGACCCGGCCTGGGGCGGCCTGTTCGCCGCGTCCGGCGAGGGCATCCAGCTGCGCCACGGGCCGCACGCGGGCCGCCTGATCCAGCAGTACACGGTGCGCGCGGCCGGCGGGAACTACGCCGTGAGCGCCTACAGCGACGACCACGGCGAGACGTGGCAGCGCAGCGCGCCCGTGGGCCCGGGGGCCGACGAGAACAAGACCGTCGAGCTCGCGGACGGCACGGTGCTGCTCAACAGCCGCTCCGCGCCCTACCGCCTCGTCGCGACGTCGACCGACGGCGGCGCGACGTACACCGCCTTCTCGCCGGACACGGAGCTGATCGACCCCGCGAACAACGGGTCCGTCATCCGCGCGTTCCCCGACGCCGAGCCGGACGACCCGCGCGCGCAGGTGCTGCTCTTCTCCAACACCGAGGACACCGGCATCCGCCGCAACCTCACCGTGAAGATGTCCTGCGACTCGGGGCAGACGTGGCCCGTCCGCAAGGTCGTCGTGCCGGGCGCCGCGGGCTACTCGACGCTCACCCCGCTCGGCGACGGCACGTCCGACGACGACCTCGGCGGCAGCTACGGCCTGCTGTTCGAGCGCGAGGGCTACCGCAGCATCTCCTACACGAGCTTCGACCTCGACTGGCTCGAGGGCGCGTGCGCCCCGCTCGCCGTGACCGCCGCGTCGCCGCTCACGGCCGGGCAGCCCTCCGACGTCACGGTGACCCTGACCAACCAGGGCCCGGAGGCGACGGCCCCCGGCACGGTCTCGCTCGACGAGCAGGCCGGCTGGTCGGCCGAGCCGGTCGCCGTGCCGGTGATCGAGCCCGGCGCCTCGGCGACGGTCACGCTCGCCGTCACGCCCCCCGCGACGGCGGCGGCGCGCGCGCACGAGGTCTCTGTCCGGTACACCACCGGCTCGGGCGGGAGCGCCGTCAGCTCGTCGGCACGCCCGTCGCTGCAGGTGACCGGCGGCACGGCGACCCCCGCTCCGGCGGTCTCCGTGCTCCCCGTGCTCGACGCGATCTACACGGGCGGCGCCGACGGTCTGCTCGGCGACCAGGTCGCGCCGTGGATCCGCATCACCAACACGGGCAACGTGGCCCTCGCGAGCGTCGCGCTCGCCGGGCCGGACAACGCGTCGTCGTGCAACCGCTCGACGGCCCTCGCGCCCGGCGACTCGTACGTGTGCAAGAGCGTGCGCCACGTCGTGACGCAGGGCGACCTGGACGCCGGCGCGTGGACCCCGACGTTCACCGCCACGGGCACCACCGCGACGGGAGCGAACGCGACGCACGCCGCCGCGATGAGCCCCGTCGACCTCACGCTCCCGGCCGCCCCGGACGCCGACGCGACCGTCTGGGTGCCGTCGGGGGACGTGGCGAGCTCGTCGTTCGTGCGGGTCCCGCGCGCCGGCTCGACCGGGCCTGCGCTCGCGCCCTCCACGACGCTGCGGCTCCAGGTGCCCGCCGCGGGTACGGCGTCCGCGCAGCTCGCCGTCACCGCGCCCCACGGGCTCACGGGCCTGAGCGCCGCGGCGTCCGCGCTCGCCGGACCGGGCGGGGCGACGCTGCCCGCGGGGTCCGTGCGCGTGCGCTACCCGCAGTACGTCCCGGACACCGTGAACGGCGGGGTCGTCGCCGACCCGCTGCGCGACGTCGCGAGCGTCGACGTCGAGGCGGGCCGCAACCAGCCCGTGTGGCTCACCGTGGCCGTGCCCCCGGGCACCGCCCCCGGCGCGTACACGGGGACGGTCGCCGTGACGGCCGAGGACGGGACGATCGGCACCTGGCCCCTGCGGGTCGACGTGCCCGACGTCGAGCTGCGCCCGGTCGACGAGCGCCCGTTCGTGCTCGACCTGTGGGCCCACCCCGACGCGGTGGCCGACACGCACGGCCTCACGCCGTGGAGCGAGGAGCACTGGGACGCCCTGCGGCCCTACCTCGAGGACCTCGCGGCGCACGGCCAGGACGTCGTGAACGCGGCGATCGTCGAGGACCCGTGGCTCGTGACGATCGACGGCCAGCGCCGCGCGCAGACGGAGTCGCCGTACCGCAGCACGGTCGAGTGGATCTGGGACGGCACGGACTTCTCGTTCGACTACACCGTGTTCGACCGCCTCGTCACCGAGTCCCGTGCCGCGGGCGTCGGCGACACGATCCACGCGTTCGCGATGCTGCAGTTCACCGGGTCCGAGCGCCTCGTCTACACCGACTCCCGCACCGGTGAGCAGGTGACCGAGGAGATCTCGCTCGGCAGCGCGCGCTACCGCGCGGCGTGGACGGCGTTCCTGCGCGACTTCCGGGCGCACCTGGAGGACAAGGGCTGGTTCGACGACACGCGCCTCGCGTTCGACGAGCGCCCCATCGCGACCATGAACGTCGCGTTCGACGTCATCGCGCAGGCCGACCCGGCGTGGACGCCCAAGGTGGCCCTCGCGGCGAACTCGCTCGCCGAGGCGGACATCGCCGACTACATCAGCTTCAACTACTCGTTCCTCGACCAGGTGCCGGACTCCCTCGTCCGGTCCCGCGTGGAGGCGGGCGAGCCGACGCTGTTCTACACCTTCTACGACCCGGTCCGTCCGAACACCGTGACGGCGTCGCCGCCGGTCTCGACGCGCTCGCTCGGCTGGATCGTCGAGCAGCGCGACCTCGACGGGTACCTGCGCTGGACGTACAACTCGTGGCCGAGCGACGTCTACGCCGACCCGACGTTCCGGTACGGGCAGGGCGACGAGTACATCGTCTACCCGGGCGCCGAGCCGGGCGACGGGCCCGTGTCGTCGATCCGCTGGGAGGTGTTCCGCGACGGTCAGGAGGACGCGGAGATCCTCGACCTCGCGAAGGAGCGCCTCGGCGCCGACTCGGCGGTCGTGCGGACCGCGCTCGACGCGATCGACCCGCGCGCCGAGGACGGTCCTGCGACGTGGGCGGCGATGGTCGCGCAGCGCGCGAACGTCCTCGACGCGCTCGCCGCCGACGGCGGGGCGCGGGTGACGGCGACGCTGTCCGACCCCGTCGCGGGCGCGGGCGGGACCACCACGGTGGACGTCGAGGTCACGGCCGGCGAGCAGGCCCTGACCGACGTGCGGCTCGACCTCACGGTGCCGGACGTCGAGGTGACCGAGCCGGCGTCGACCGACCTCGCCCCGGGCGAGAGCGCCACGTGGCGCGCCGTCGTGCGCGTCCCGGCGGACGCGCGCAACCTCACCGTGGTCGCGGGCTCCGTCCTCGCGGGCGACGGCGAGCACGTCGGGTCGTTCACGGTCGTCCCGCTCGTCGAGAACGCGGTCACGGCCGCGGGTCCGATCACGGCCGAGCGCGCGAGCTCGCCCGACGCGGTCGCGCCGGTCGTGCTCACCGTCCCGGTCCGCAACCGGTCGTCCTCGCCGGAGACGGTCGTCCTCGCGGCGACCGACCTCGACTTCTGGGACGCCGAGCCCGTCGAGGTCGAGGTCCCGGGCAGCAGCACGACCGACGTGGAGCTCGCGCTCGACCCGGGCGGGCAGACCGGGTGGAGCACCGTCACCGCGACCCTCACCCACGGCGACGCCGTGCTCGCGACGGCCGCGCTCGACGTCGTGTCCGGCGGCGTGCACGTCTCCGACCTCGACTGGACGTCCGAGACGAACGGCTGGGGGCCGGCCGAGCTTGACAGCTCGAACGGTGAGGACGTCGCGGGCGACGGGCGCACGCTCTCGATCGGTGGCCGCACCTACTCGAAGGGCGTCGGCGTGCACGCCGTCTCGGCGATCACGTTCGACCTGCCGGAGGGCTGCACCACGCTCGTCTCCGACTACGGGATCGACGACGAGGTCGCCGGAGCCGCGCGCGTGACGTTCGAGGTGCTCGCGGACGGGACCTCGCGCTGGGCGAGCGGGGTCGTCACCCCCGCGTCGCGCGCCCAGCTCGCCGAGGTCGACGTGACGGGCGCGCAGACCGTGACCCTGCGCGTCGGCGACGGCGGCAACGGCGTCGGGCAGGACCACGCCGACTGGGCCGGGGCGTGGCTGCGCTGCGACGGGCCCGGGCCCGAGGACGTGCTCGTCGACGTCGAGGCGGTCACCCGCTGCCTCGCCGGCAAGGCGTACGTGGCCGTCACGGCGCGCAACGGCGGCGACGAGGCGGTCGACATCACGCTGCGCACGCCGTACGGCGAGCGCACGGTCGTCGGGGTCGAGCCGGGCAAGGCGGCGTACCAGTCGTTCGCGACGCGCGCCGGGTCCGTCGAGGCGGGGACGGCGAGCGCCGCGACGGCGACGTCGTCGCGCGACGTCCCCTACGCGGCGGCCTCCTGCGGCTGACGGCAGACACCGGTCCCGGGCGGGGGGGGGGCCGCCCGCGGGGGGGCCCCCCCCGGGGGGGGGGGGGGCCCCCCCCCCGGCCCCCCGGGGGGGGGGGGGGCCCCCCCCCCCCCGCGCGGGGCGGGGGGGGGACCCACC
>NZ_JAAFAN010000105.1:0-7934 GCF_010287905.1 Cellulosimicrobium composti | reverse complement strand
TCGAGTTCGAGATCATCATGAGCCAGGCCGCCGACCAAGCTGCCTAACCAACTGTCACGGAATCGTGCAGCAGCCCCGGGAACTCACGCACCGGGCTGCCCTCGGCGAGCTGGCGCGCGTCGACCTTCGAGATGCCGGCGGTGACATCGTCGCCCGGGCCAGTCACGTAAGTGACCTGGACCTCGCCCGTTGCGACCGGCATGTCCGAATCGTAGGACTACGACACGTTAATGGAAAATTCGCCACGGCCACGACACCGTGATGGAAAACTCGCCAAGGTAGGTGGAAACCTACACCGCCGCGTCCCCGTGACCGCACCCGACGTCGGGAATAGTTCGCCCTCGGCGAAGGTTGAGCCATACAGACTCAAGTTCGGTCCGGCGGGGTTGCGCGAGCGCCGACCCCGCGCCTACCTTGAGTGCAGCAGACTCAACCCGGAGTGCCCGGGCGCGCGTACGCCGTCGGGCACCCACAGCACAACGGAGGCAGCACACATGGCACGAGCAGTCGGGATCGACCTCGGCACCACCAACTCGGTGGTCGCCGTCCTCGAGGGCGGCGAGCCCACCGTCATCGCGAACGCCGAGGGGTCGCGCACGACGCCGTCGGTGGTCGCCTTCTCCAAGACCGGCGAGGTCCTCGTCGGCGAGGTCGCCAAGCGCCAGGCGGTCACCAACGTCGACCGCACCATCAGCTCGGTGAAGCGCCACATGGGCACCGACTGGTCCGTCGAGATCGACGACAAGAAGTACACCGCGCAGGAGATCTCCGCGCGCATCCTCGGCAAGCTGAAGCGCGACGCCGAGGAGTACCTGGGCGAGCCCGTCACCGACGCGGTCATCACCGTCCCGGCGTACTTCAACGACGCCGAGCGTCAGGCGACCAAGGACGCCGGGCAGATCGCGGGCCTCAACGTGACCCGCATCGTCAACGAGCCCACCGCGGCCGCGCTCGCGTACGGCCTCGAGAAGGGCAAGGAGGACGAGCTCATCCTCGTCTTCGACCTGGGCGGCGGCACGTTCGACGTCTCGCTCCTCGAGGTCGGCAAGGACGACGACGACTTCTCCACGATCCAGGTCCGCGCGACCTCGGGCGACAACCGCCTCGGCGGCGACGACTGGGACAACCGCATCGTCGAGCACCTCATCAAGCAGGTGAAGAACAGCTCGGGCGTCGACCTGTCCAAGGACAAGATCGCGCTCCAGCGTCTGCGCGAGGCCGCCGAGCAGGCGAAGAAGGAGCTCTCGTCCGCGACGAGCACCACCATCTCGATGCAGTACCTCTCGATGAGCGAGAACGGCCCCATCCACCTGGACGAGAAGCTCACGCGCGCCCAGTTCCAGCAGATGACGCAGGACCTGCTCGACCGGACGAAGGCCCCGTTCCACAAGGTCATCTCCGACGCGGGCGTCTCCGTCTCCGACATCGACCACGTCGTGCTCGTGGGTGGCTCCACCCGCATGCCGGCCGTGACCGACGTCGTCAAGGAGCTCACGGGCGGCAAGGAGCCGAACAAGGGCGTCAACCCGGACGAGGTCGTCGCCGTCGGCGCCGCGCTCCAGGCCGGCGTCATCTCCGGTGACCGCAAGGACGTCCTGCTCATCGACGTGACCCCGCTGTCCCTCGGCATCGAGACCAAGGGCGGCGTGATGACCAAGCTCATCGAGCGCAACACGGCCATCCCGACGAAGCGCAGCGAGATCTTCTCGACGGCCGAGGACAACCAGCCGTCCGTGCTCATCCAGGTGTTCCAGGGCGAGCGCGAGTTCGCGCGTGACAACAAGCCGCTCGGCACGTTCGAGCTCACCGGCATCGCGCCGGCCCCGCGCGGCGTGCCGCAGATCGAGGTCACCTTCGACATCGACGCGAACGGCATCGTCCACGTCGGCGCCAAGGACCGCGGCACCGGCAAGGAGCAGAAGATGACCATCACGGGTGGCTCGGCGCTGCCCAAGGAGGACATCGACCGCATGGTCAAGGAGGCCGAGGAGCACGCGGCCGAGGACAAGAAGCGTCGCGAGGAGGCGGAGACCCGCAACCAGGCCGAGGCGTTCGTGTACTCGACGGAGAAGCTCGTCTCCGAGAACAAGGAGAAGCTCTCGGCCGACGTCGTCACCGAGGTCGAGGCCGACATCGCGTCGGTGAAGTCCGCGCTCGAGGGCGAGGACGCCGCCGCGGTGAAGACCGCGCACGAGAAGCTCGTCGCGTCCTCGCAGAAGATCGGCCAGGCGCTCTACGCGTCGGCCGAGCAGGAGCAGGCCGCCGGCAACCCCGGTGCTGCTGCTGACGACGCGTCCGCCGCGGCGGGCGCCTCGTCCGCACCGGACGAGGACGTCGTCGACGCCGAGATCGTGGACGACGAGGACGACAAGAAGTGACGTCGGACGACGCACGGGGCCCCGAGGAGCAGGCCGGGCGCGAGCCCGGTCAGGGCCCCGAGGACAAGCCCTTCCACTTCACCGACAAGCGCAAGGTCGACCCGGAGACGGCGCAGCCCCGCCCCGCGGGCGAGGCCGCGCCGTCCGAGGGGGCCGGCGGCGGCGCGGAGACGGACCCGCTCGCGGGCCTCGACTTCGAGCCGTCCGGCGAGGCCGAGGTCGACGCCGAGGTCCTCGCCGCGAAGGCGGAGGCCGCGGAGCACCTCGAGGCGCTCCAGCGCGAGCGCGCGAGCTTCACGAACTACCGCAACCGCTCGCTGCGCGACCAGGAGGCCGCGCGGGCGCGGGGCGTGGAGGACGTGCTCACCGCGCTCCTGCCGGTGCTCGACGACATCGACCGCGCGCGCCAGCACGGTGAGCTGACGGGCCCGTTCGCCGCCATCGCGGAGAAGCTCGACGCGAGCTTGGAGAAGTTCGGCATCGAGCGGTACGGGAAGGTCGGCGAGGAGTTCGACCCGACCGTCCACGAGGCGCTCATGCACCAGGCCGACCCCGAGGCCACCGCCACCACGGTGAACCTCGTCATCGAGCCCGGCTACCGCATCGGCGAGCGCGTCGTGCGCGCCGCGCGCGTCTCGGTCGTCGGACCCGAGTAGCACCGACCCCACCGTGCCCGACGGCGCGGGCGCACCTCCCGCGCGGAGGTGCGCTCCGCCGTCGGGCACGCGAGGATCACCAGCAGCACCGCTCCCGGCGACCGGGCGCGGACGACGAGAAGGAACCAGGACCACGACCACCGACAGGAGGGAGGCGCCGTGACCGGACAGGACTGGATGGAGAAGGACTTCTACGCCGCGCTCGGCGTCTCCAAGGACGCCGACGACGCCGCGATCAAGAAGGCCTACCGCAAGCTCGCCCGCCAGTACCACCCCGACCAGAACCCCGGGGACGCGACGGCCGAGGCGAAGTTCAAGGAGATCGGCGAGGCGTACGCCGTGCTCTCCGACCCCAAGGAGCGCGAGCAGTACGACGCGATCCGCGCGATGGCCGGCGGCGCACGCTTCTCCGCCGGCCCCGGCGGGGCCCAGGGCGCGGGCGGCTTCGAGGACCTGTTCGGCGGCATGTTCGGCGGCGCCGCACCGGGCGGCGCCCGGGTGCGCTACTCCACCGGCGGCCAGGGCGGCGCCGGAGGCTTCGAGGACATCCTCGGGTCGATGTTCGGCGGCGCGGGCGCCCAGCAGTTCGGCGGCCCGCGCCCGCGCGCCGGAGCCGACGTCGCCGCCGCCACGACGCTCCCGTTCCGCCAGGCGGTCGAGGGCTCCACGGTCACGTTCACCGTCGACGGGCGTGCCGTCACCACGCGCATCCCGCCGGGCGTGCGCGACGGCCAGAAGATCCGGCTGCGCGGCAAGGGCCGCCCCGGCACGGCCGGCGGACCCGACGGCGACCTCGTCGTCACCGTGCACGTCACCCCGCACCCCGTGTTCTCGCTCGACGGCACCAACCTGCGCGTGACCGTCCCCGTGACGTTCGCCGAGGCCGCGCTCGGCGCGACCATCGCCGTGCCGACGCTCGACGGCTCGACCGTGAAGGTCAAGGTGCCGGCCGGCACGCCGTCGGGCCGCACGCTGCGCGTCAAGGGCCGCGGCGTGCGGACCGCGAAGGGGACGGGCGACCTGCTCGTCACCGTCCAGGTCGCCGTGCCGCAGAAGCTCTCGCGCGCGGCGCGCGAGGCCGTCGAGACCTTCGCCGCCGAGACGGACGGCGAGGACGTGCGCGCCGACCTGGTCCGCCAGGCGGCGGAATGAGGAGGCGGTCGACCATGACCGCACAGGGCGCGGTGCCGGGCCGGGACGACGTCGACCAGGACGCCCCCGTGCTCGTCATCTCCCAGGCGGCGGCGCTCGCGGGCATGCACCCGCAGACGCTGCGCCAGTACGACCGGCTCGGCCTCGTGGTGCCGCGCCGCACCGCGGGCCGCGGCCGCCGGTACTCGCTGCGCGACGTCGCGAAGCTCCTCGAGGTGCAGCGCCTCAGCCACGACGAGGGCATCAACCTCGCGGGCATCCAGCGGATCCTCGCGCTCGAGGCGCAGGTCGAGCGGCTCGAGCGGCGCATCGAGGCGCTGTCCGCGCGCGTCGAGCCCGGCGGCCGCGTGTTCGCCGCGGCGGCGAGCGGTGACGTCGTCGTGGTGCCGCGCGGGCGCAGCGTGCGCCGCGGCGTCGAGGAGGCGCTGCGCGAGACGCTCGTCGAGCACGGCGAGGCGCGCGCGCTCGTCATCTGGCGCCCGCGGCCCGACGCCGACGACTGACCCCGCCGTCAGCTGCGGCGCGCCTCGCGCGCGACGAGCGCGGCCGCGGCCGGGACGAGCGCGGACTCCGCCGGGTCGAGGCCCGGGTCGCCGGCACGGACCCGCGCGGCGGCGTCGAGGTGGCTCCCGAGCACGGGGTCGGCGAGGTGCAGGAACGCGTCGAGGAGGACGCGCGCTCCCGGCGCGAGCTCGTCGTCCTCGTCCACGGCGACCTCCGCGACGATCACCGCGGTGACCGCGAGGTCGAGCCCGGCCGGCCCGAGCCGGGCGCTCGTCCAGTCGAGGACGGCCGGCCCGTCGGCCGTCAGCACGACGTTCGCGGGGTGCAGGGCCAGGTGCAGCACGCACGGCGGCCCGTCGGACGCCGCGTCGAGGGCGACGGGCGACGGCACGGTGAGCGCCGCGTGCGCCGCCCCGCCCGGGGCCGGCGCGGGGAGCGCGTGGAGGGCGTCGTGCAGCGCGACGAGCGTCCGGGCCGCGCCCGCGAGGGACGTCCGCCCGCCGAGGAGCGACTGCAGGAGCGTGGGCCCGCGCACGAGCTCCATGGTGAGGTCGCCGTCACGCGCGGCGTCCACGCGGGGTGCGGGGAAGCCCGCCTCGCGCACGTGCCGCATGACGGCGGCGACGCCCGCCGCGTCGGCGCCCGAGCGAGACCGGCGCAGGACGCGGTCGGCGCCGACGGCGTAGAGGTCGGCGCCGGCGCCCGAGAACAGCGGCGCGCCCGAGGTGGCCATCCTCCGACGCTACGCCTCCGGGGCGTCCCTGACGAGACCGCGCCGCCGTGCGCGGTGTTCCGGCAGGTCAGGTAATTGTGAAAGATTCTCGTGCGCTAATGGCGGCGCATTCCTGCATTTCTGAGCAAGGCCTCACTTCCTAGGCAGGGCGCATTTCCAGGAATACCGTGGGAGCAGAAGCCCGTCGCACCGACGGGTCCTCGTCAGAGAAGGAGATCGCGATGAGCAGCCTCACGGAGATGCCGCAGGTCGTCGAGTGTTCCATCGACGGCTGCGGCTACAACCACGACCACGGGTGCCACGCGGGCGCCGTGACGATCGCCGGTCACGCGGGCGACGCCGAGTGCGCGACCTTCATCCCGCTCGGCACGAAGGGCGGCCTGGAGAAGGTCCTCGCGCACGTCGGCGCGTGCCAGCGCACGGACTGCGTGCACAACGCCGCTCTCGAGTGCTCGGCGCCCTCCATCCGCGTCGGTGCGGGAGCCACGGGCGAGGACCGCGCCGACTGCCTGACCTACACCCCGCGCTGACGCGCGGTACGACCGTGCACGAGGCGGCCGGCTCCCGCCGGCCGTGGACGCCGCCCGACGCCCCGCCCCACGCGCTAGCCCGCGTGGGGCGGGGCGCGGTCGTGTCAGCGCTGCAGGGTGCCGAGGAGCTCGACCGCGGCGGTGTGGGTCCCGGGCAGGGGCTCGAGCCAGATGCGCGGCGGTCGGCGCAGGATCGCCGTGACGCCGAGGGAGAGCCCGGTGCGCTCGATGCTGTGCCGGAGCGCGCTGCGCAGCTCGTGGTCGTCCACCCCGCGCTCGCCGAGCACGACGAACAGGCCGTCGCCGA
This sequence comes from Cellulosimicrobium composti, assembly GCF_010287905.1. NCBI lineage: Bacteria > Bacillati > Actinomycetota > Actinomycetes > Micrococcales > Promicromonosporaceae > Cellulosimicrobium > Cellulosimicrobium composti. The sequence continues at coordinate 1,674 of NZ_JAAFAN010000105.1, read as the reverse complement.
GCGACGCCATCGGGTGCCCGTCGCCGAACGTGTGGGTGAGGGCGCGCCCCATCGCGGCGGACCGGGCGAAGCGCTGCCAGCCCGTGAGGTCGTCGAGCGCGACGTCGACGACGAGCAGGCCGTGGGTGTGCGTCGCGGCGACGCCGGTGCGCGCGGCGACGCCGTACGTCTCGCGGAGCCGGTGCACCAGGTACTGCGTCGTCGCGAGGCCCGACTCGGGGTCGAGGACCTCCGGGGTCACCGGGGTCGCCTCGTAGCCCTCGGACCAGCCGACGGCGACGGCGCGCAGCAGCTCGACGCCCGGCTCGCGGTCGCGCACGCGGAACAGGCACACGACGTCGTCGATGGCCTCGCCGATCCCGACGCCGGCCTCGGCGCGCACGCGCCCGAGCCGCTCGGCGGCGGGCACCGTGTCCCGCTCCTCGCACAGCGCCTCGACGAGCGCGTCGACGGCAGGGTGGTACCAGTCGCCCGGCCGCAGCCAGACGCTCTCGGCGCTCGCCCGACGCCAGTGCTCGCGCACGGTGTCGGGTGCGGGCACGGCAAACCCGTGGAGATGGTCCATGTAGATGAGACGGGCGGGCGGGCCATCCATGACGCGGGTCCACGAGGAAGTTTCCGAGACTGCTCGTCCCGGGTGAAAAAGGGCGAAAACGGAGGACTCCGGCCGTTACCGTTCTGTCGCCGGGAGGCCAGTGCCCTCCTGTTGGACAGCCGTCTACTATGGCCACCGTACGCCTCGGTTCGGGGCGGGTCTCCGGGGCGGGTGACATGACGCAGGCGCAGGAACAGGTGTGGAGCGAGGCGTTCAGCGACGCCGAGCTCATCACCGCCGTGCGCGAGGGCGACACGAGCGCCTACGGCGTCCTCTACGAGCGGCACGCCGCCGCGGCCCGCACCGTCGCCCGCCAGTACGTCCGATCCACCGCCGACGCCGACGACGTGGTCTCCGACGCGTTCGCCCGCACGCTGTCCGTGCTGCGCGGCGGCGGCGGTCCCGACGTCACGTTCCGCGCGTACCTCTTCACCGTCGTGCGCCGGCTGTCCTACGACCTCGTGAACGGCGCGCGGCGCACCCAGCCGACGGACGACGAGCGCACCTTCGAGACGGCGTTCGGCCCCATGGCGTCCACCGAGGACCCGACGCTCGAGGGCTTCGAGCGCTCCACGGTCGCGCGCGCGTACCTCGACCTGCCCGAGCGGTGGCGCGCCGTCCTCTGGTACACCGAGGTCGAGAACCTCTCCCCGGCCGAGATCGCGCCGATCCTCGGCCTCACCGCGAACGGCGTCTCCGCGCTCGCGTACCGCGCGCGCGAGGGGCTGCGCCAGGCCTACCTCCAGCAGCACCTCACGTCCGTGCCCGCGGAGGAGTGCCGCACCGTCAACGCGCTCCTCGGCTCGTTCGTGCGCGGCGGGCTCGCGAAGCGCGAGACGGCGCGCGTCGAGGCGCACCTCGACGGCTGCGGCGACTGCCGCGCGCTCGTGCTCGAGCTCGGGGACGTGTCCCACGGCATGCGGTCCGTCATCGCCCCGCTCGTCCTCGGCGTCGGCGCCCTCGGGCTGGTCGGCACCGCGCTCCCGACCGCGGGCGGCGCGGCCGTCGCGGGCGGCGTCGGCGCGGCCCTGCAGGGCGCGTCGAGCGCCGGCGGGTCCGGCGCGGGCGGGTCCGGCGCG
>NZ_JAAFAN010000104.1:0-8092 GCF_010287905.1 Cellulosimicrobium composti | reverse complement strand
CGCCCGCCGTGCACACGAGCCACGCGAGGAGCGCGCCGCCCGCGCCGGCGAGCGCGCGCGGTCCGAGGTCGGCGAGGGCCGGGGCGCCCGCCAGGCCCGCGCCCGCGGCGAAGACGACGATCGTCGCGCCGGGCGGCCCGGTGCGCAGGAGCAGGCAGAGCGCCGTGGCCCCCGCGGCGAGGAGCGCGACGGCGGCGGTCGTCACGAGCGCGGGCGCGCCCGCGGCGGCCAGGAGCGTGAAGACCGCGATGGTGGCGGTCATGAGCGCGCCGACGGTCGCGAGGAGCGCGGCCCGCCGCCGGTACGGGTCGTAGCGGCCGTAGAGCGACGTGAGCGCGCCGAGCGAGGCGAACGCCGCGAGGTCGGGGCGGCCGAGGAGGCCCGGCACCGCGAGGGCGAGCGCCACGGCGGCGCCGCAGCGCAGCGCCGCGGCGAGCGTCGCGTCGGCGGGGCTCACGCGCAGGGCGGCGCGCAGGTGGGCGGGGTCGAGGACGTCCTGGGCGGCGGCGCGCACGGGCGCGAGGTGCGGTCGGGCGGGGGCGGGGAGGGGCATCGAGGCACCAGCCTACCGGTGTTTTCACGATGTTTCACCGGTGAACTACTGTGAGCCCCGCCCTATCCTGGGCGCGTGGACTACGTCGACCGCGTGCGCGCGGAGTGGGCTGAGCAGCGTCCGGACCTCGACACCGCGTCGTCGGCGGTCGGGGCCAGGTTGCGGCGCGTCGCGGCGCTGCTCGAGGCGGCGCTGGAGCGCTCCGCGGCACGCCACGACGTCTCGCGCGCGGAGTTCGACGTGCTCGCGGCGCTGCGCCGCGCCGGGCGGCCGCTGCGGGCCGGGGAGGTCACGACGATGACCGGCGCCCCCGGCGCGTCGATCACCAAGCGGCTCGACCGGCTCGAGCGTGCCGGCCTCGTGGAGCGCACCGTCGCGGAGCGCGACCGCCGCGGCGTCCTCGTCGCCCTCACCGACGCGGGGACCGCGCTCGTCGACGAGGTCTTCCCGCAGCAGCTCGACCGCGAGCGGGCGGCGCTCGTCGACCTCGACGACGCCGAGCGCGCCGAGCTCGCGCGCCTGCTCGCCGTCGTCCTGCGTCGCCTCGACCCCGTCGACCACTGACGACGGAGGCCGGGCGGAGCGGGCGCGCCGCTCCACCCGGCCTCGACCGGTGAACCTCAGGCCTGCGGGGGGCGCGTCATCGAGAGCACGTCGAGCGCCTCGTCGAGCTGCGCCTCGGTGACCTCGCCGCGCTCGACGAAGCCGAGGTCGATCACGGCCTGGCGGACCGTCACGCCCTCCGCGACGGAGTGCTTCGCGACCTTCGCCGCGGCCTCGTAGCCGATCACGCGGTTGAGGGGCGTGACGATCGACGGCGAGGACTCGGCGAGCGCGAGCGCCTTCTCCACGTTCGCCGTGATGCCCGCGACCGTCTTGTCCGCCAGCACGCGCGACGCGTTCGCGAGGAGACGGATCGACTCGAGCACGCCCTGCGCGATGACGGGGATCTGCACGTTGAGCTCGAACGAGCCCGACGCGCCGGCCCACGCGACGGTCGCGTCGTTGCCGATGACGCGCGCGGCGACCATGAGCACGGCCTCCGGCACCACGGGGTTCACCTTGCCCGGCATGATCGAGCTGCCCGGCTGCAGGTCCGGGATGAAGATCTCGCCGAGCCCCGTGTTCGGGCCCGAGCCCATCCAGCGCAGGTCGTTGCAGATCTTGGTGATCGACACGGCGATGGTGCGCAGCGCGCCGGAGAGCTCGACGAGCCCGTCGCGCGAGGACTGCGCCTCGAAGTGGTCGCGCGCCTCCGTCAGCGGCAGGCCCGTGTCCTCGACGAGCAGCGCGATGACGCGCTGGGGGAACCCGGCGGGCGTGTTGATGCCGGTGCCGACGGCGGTGCCGCCGAGCGGGACCTCCGCGGCGCGGGGGAGCGCCGACTCCAGCCGCTCGATGCCGTAGCGGATCGCCGCGGCGTACCCGCCGAACTCCTGGCCGAGCGTCACGGGCGTGGCGTCCATGAGGTGGGTGCGCCCCGACTTCACGACGGTCGCGAACTCCGCCGACTTGGCCTCCAGCGCCTCGGCCAGGTGGCCGAGCGCGGGCACGAGGTCGCGCACGACCCCGGCCGTCGCGGCGACGTGCACCGACGTGGGGAACACGTCGTTCGACGACTGCGACGCGTTGACGTGGTCGTTCGGGTGCACGTCACGACCGAGCGAGCGCGTCGCGAGCGTCGCGAGGACCTCGTTCGTGTTCATGTTCGACGACGTGCCCGAGCCCGTCTGGTAGACGTCCACGGGGAAGTGCGCGTCGTGCGCGCCCGAGGCGACCTCGTCCGCGGCGGCGACGATCGCGGCGGCGACGTCCTCGTCGAGCACGCCGAGCTCGGCGTTGGCGCGCGCGGCGGCCTTCTTCACGCGCGCGAGCGCCTCGATGTGGCCGCGCTCGAGCGGGGTCCCCGAGATGGGGAAGTTCTCCACCGCACGCTGCGTCTGGGCGCGGTACAGGGCGTGGGCGGGGACCCGCACCTCGCCCATGGTGTCGTGCTCGATGCGGTACTCGGTCGTGGGTGCGGCCTCGCCGGCGGCGGCGCCGGAAGCCTCGGGAGTTGCAGTCATGGGGCCATCCTGCCGCACCGCGCGCGGGCCGCCGCAACTCGCGTGAGCCGCGTCACGCCGCGGCCGCGGCGGTGCGCCGCGCCGCGGCCGGCGCGGGCGTCAGGCGTCGCCGACGGGCGCCTCGCCGACGTCGCCCACGACGTCGACCAGGCGCGCACGACCCTCCGCGAAGTCGTACTCGACGCCGACGATCGCGCACCGCCCCTCGGCGACCGCGGCGGCCAGACCGGCCGAGTAGGAGTGGAGCATGTCGACCGTGTTGCGCACGTGCTCGCGCCGCAGGACGTCCGGGTCGATGCTCTCCAGGGAGCCGTTGCCCGCCCCGGTGATCTTGGCGATCGACGGGATGACGCGGTCGACGACGGCGCGCACGAACCCGTCGGCCTGCGCACCCGTCGTGAGCGTCTCGACCGCGGCGCCCACGGCGCCGCACGAGTCGTGGCCGAGCACCACGACGAGCGGCGCCGACAGCACCTCGACGCCGTACTCGATCGAGCCGAGCACCGTGGTGTCCACGACGTGCCCCGCGGTGCGCACGACGAACATGTCGCCGAGGCCCTGGTCGAAGATGATCTCCGCCGCGACGCGCGAGTCCGAGCACCCGAACAGCACCGTGTGGGGGTGCTGCGCCGCCGACGTCTCGCGCCGTCGGTCCGCGCCCTGCGACGGGTGCAGGGGGGCGTCGGCGACGAAGCGGTCGTTGCCGGTCCGGAGCGTGGCCCACGCCTCGGCGGGGGTGAGCGTGCGGGGGGACGCGGTGGTGCGGGGAGCGGTCATGGCCTCCATCATCGCGCAGCGTCCGCTCCCACGACGTGCCCGTTCGCATGGCGGGCCGCCCGGGAGGGGTGTAGCCATAGGGAGGACGCCCCGGTGACGGGGAGGCCGCGACCGAGGGGAGCTGACGTGCGTCGACGCACCCGAGCGCTCGCCGTCCTGGTCGCCGCCGGGCTCGTGGCGCCGCTCGCGGCGTGCGGCCCGGGCGACGACGGGACGCCGGTGCTCACGTGGTACATCAACCCGGACAACGGCGGCCAGGCCGACATCGCGGCCTCGTGCACCGAGGCCGCCGACGGCGCGTACCGGATCGAGACGCAGCTCCTGCCGCGCGACGCCGCGTCGCAGCGCGAGCAGCTCGCGCGCCGCCTCGCGGCCAAGGACTCGTCGATCGACATCATGAGCCTCGACCCGGTGTTCATCGCGGAGTTCGCCGAGGCCGACTTCCTCGCCCCCGTGCCCGACGACGTCGCCGACGCGACGACGAAGGACGTGGTGCAGGGAGCGATCGACGCGTCGTCGTGGAAGGACGAGCTCGTCGCGATCCCGTTCTGGGCGAACACCCAGCTCCTCTGGTACCGCACGTCGGTCGCCGAGGCCGCGGGGCTCGACATGTCGAAGCCCGTCACGTGGGAGCAGATCATGCAGGCGGCGCAGGACCAGGACAAGCTCCTCGCCGTCCAGGGCGCCAAGGCCGAGTCGCTCACCGTGTGGATCAACGCGCTCGTCGAGGGCGCGGGCGGCCACATCATCGACAACCCCGAGGCGCCGGCCGACGAGGTGGAGCTCGGGCTCGACACCGACGCCGGGAGGGCCGCCGCGCAGATCATCGGCGACATCGGCACGTCGGGCGTCGGCGGCGCCGGGCTGCCGAGCGAGGACGAGCCCGCGTCGCTCACGGTCTTCCAGGGCGACCGCGGGTCCTTCATGGTCAACTGGCCGTTCGTCTGGTCCTCCACGCAGGGCGCGGTCGAGTCCGGGTCGCTCGACCAGTCCCTCCTCGACGACATCGGGTGGGCCCTGTACCCGCAGACGGTCGAGGGCTCCGACGCGCGCCCGCCGTACGGCGGCATCTCGCTCGGGATCGGCGCCTTCGGCAAGCACACCGACCTCGCCTACGAGGCCGCGCAGTGCATCGTCAGCCCGGACAACCAGGCCGAGTACTTCGTCACCAACGGCAACCCGGCCGCGAGCATCGAGGCGTACGAGGACCCGGACGTCCAGAAGGCGTTCCCCATGTACGACGTCATCCGCGACTCGCTCGACCAGGCGGCGCCGCGACCGCAGACCCCGTTCTACAACGAGGTCTCCACGGGCCTCCAGCAGACGTGGTACCCGCCCGCGGACGTGAACCCCGACTCCACGCCGCCGGCGTCCACCGAGTTCATCACCGCCGTCCTGCAAGGGGAGCGACTCCTGTGAACGCGCAGACCGGACCCGCCGCCGAGCCCCCGACGCACGGCCGGCACGCCGCGCCGTCGACCACCGAGGACCGCCCCACGGACCGCGCGCCGCGCGACGACGCCCGGCGCGGGGCGCCCGACGCCGAGGCGAGGGCCGCGCGCAGCGACCGCGCCCGCGCCGAGGCCCGCCTCGGCTGGTACCTCGCGGGTCCGGCGTTCGTCGTCATGCTCGCCGTGACGCTGTACCCGATCCTCCAGGCGGTCTACGACTCGCTGTTCAACTACAAGCTCACCGCGCCCGACGACCGGTCCTTCGTCGGGCTGAACAACTACGTCGTCATCCTCACGGACCCGGTGTGGTGGCAGGCGCTGTGGGTCACGCTCCTCATCACGGTCATCACGGTCGCCATCGAGCTCGTCCTGGGCTTCGCGCTCGCGCTCGTCATGCACCGCGCGATCAAGCGCCTGCGCGGGCTCCTGCGCACCGCGATCCTCGTGCCCTACGGCATCATCACCGTCGTCTCGGCGTTCGCGTGGTTCTACGCGTTCGACATCACGTCCGGGTACGTCAACCACTGGTTCGACTGGGTGCCCGGGATCGGGCCCGACCTCAACTGGTTCGCGCAGCAGGGCACGAGCCTGGTCGTCATCATCGCGTCCGAGGTCTGGAAGACGACGCCGTTCATCTCGCTCCTCCTGCTCGCCGGCCTCGCGCAGGTGCCGGGCGACCTCGAGGAGGCCGCGAAGGTCGACGGCGCGACCGCGTGGCAGCGGTTCACGCGCGTCATCGTGCCGAACATGAAGGCCGCGATCATGGTCGCGGTGCTGTTCCGCGCGCTCGACGCGTTCCGCATCTTCGACAACGTCTTCATCATGACGAACGGCGCGAACGGGACCGAGGTGCTGTCGCTGCTCGCCTACCGCACCTCGATCGGCCAGCTCCAGATCGGCATGGGCTCGGCCATCTCCGTGCTGCTGTTCCTGTGCGTCGTGCTCATCTGCTTCGTCGCGATCAAGCTCTTCAAGGTGGATCTCGCCGGCGCGAGAGGGGAGAAGTGATGGGCAGCGTCCTCAGCACCAGGGCCAAGGTCTGGTGGGCCGTCATCACGGTCGTCGTGCTCGTCGGCGCGCTGTTCCCCGTGGTGTCGATCTTCATGACGAGCTTCAAGGCGTCGAGCGACATCAACTCCGGGACGTTCCTGCCGCCCCGCTGGAGCACGGAGAACTACGAGCAGATCCTCGCGAGCGGGGGGTCGGCGCAGGAGCTGTTCCTGTCCGCGCTGCGCAACTCGATCGGCATCTCGCTCATCGCGACCGTCATCGCGGTCGTCCTCGCGACGCTGTGCGCCTACGCGATCGCGCGCCTCGACTTCCCGGGCAAGCGCCTCATCCTCACGACCGCGCTGGGCGTCTCGATCTTCCCCGTGGTCTCGATCGTCACGCCGCTGTTCAACCTGTGGCGCAACATCGGCCTCTACGACACGTGGCCCGGCCTGATCATCCCGTACCTGTCGCTCACGCTCCCGATCTCCATCTGGACCCTCGCGGCGTTCTTCCGCCAGATCCCGTGGGAGCTCGAGCAGGCGGCGCAGGTCGACGGCGCGACGCCGTGGCAGGCGTTCCGCAAGGCGATCGTCCCGCTCGCCGCGCCGGGCGTGTTCACGACGGCGCTCATCGCGTTCTTCATCGCGTGGAACGACTTCGTGTACGGCATCTCGCTCACGTCGACGAGCGCCGCCCGCCCGGTGCCCGCGGCCCTCGCGTTCTTCACCGGCGCCTCCTACTTCGAGGAGCCGACCGGGGCGATCTCCGCCGCCGCCGTCGTCGTGACGATCCCCGTCGTCGTGCTCGTCGTGCTGTTCCAGCGCCAGATCGTCTCCGGCCTGACCCAGGGGGCGGTGAAGGGATGAGCACGCCGCCCCGGTCCCGACCCGCCCCCGACCGCACGCCGGCCCGCGCCGCCGCGCCCCGAGCACGCCGAACCCGAGGAGAGAGCTGATGGCGTCGATCACCCTCAAGGACATCGTCAAGCGCTACGGCGACGGGTTCCTCGCGGTCGACCGCGTGAACCTCGACATCGCCGACGGCGAGTTCGTCATCCTCGTCGGGCCGTCCGGCTCGGGGAAGTCGACGGTCCTGCGCATGATCGTCGGGCTCGAGGACATCACGTCCGGCGACCTCGAGATCGACGGCGTGCGGGTCAACGAGAAGGCGCCGCGCGAGCGCGACCTCGCGATGGTGTTCCAGAACTACGCGCTGTACCCGCACCTCACGGTCGCGGAGAACATCGCGTTCCCGCTGCGGCTCGCCAAGGGCAAGCACAGCGAGGAGGAGATCCGCGAGAAGATCGAGCACGCGGCCGACATGCTCGACCTGCGCGAGCACCTCGACCGCAAGCCCGCGAACCTCTCGGGCGGTCAGCGCCAGCGCGTCGCGATGGGTCGCGCGATCGTCCGCGACGCGAAGGCGTTCCTCTTCGACGAGCCGCTGTCCAACCTCGACGCGAAGCTGCGCGGCCAGACGCGCACCGAGATCGCGCGCCTGCAGCGCCGGCTCGGCACGACCACGGTCTACGTGACGCACGACCAGACCGAGGCCATGACGCTCGGCGACCGCGTCGCGGTCCTGCGCCGCGGCGTCCTCCAGCAGGTCGCGAGCCCGCGCGGGCTGTACGAGCAGCCCGTCAACCTGTTCGTCGCCGGCTTCATCGGCACGCCGCCCATGAACTTCCTGCCCGGCGAGGTGAAGGACGGACGGATCACGCTGCCGTTCGGGGAGTTCGACATGCCCGAGAGCATCACGAAGGCCGTCGGCGACCGGGGGCTCGTGATCGTCGGGCTGCGGCCCGAGCACTTCGAGGACGCGCGGCTCGTCGACCCGTCGAAGAAGGACCGCGGGCACACGTTCGAGGCGCAGATCGACGTCACGGAGTGGCTCGGCGCCGAGCTGTACGCGTACGTGCCGTTCGACATGCACGAGTCGGTCAAGGGCCAGCTCGAGGAGCTGGACCGCGAGCTCGACGGCGAGGGTCTGCGCACGCAGTTCGTCGTCGCGCTCGACTCGGCGTCGCGCGTGCGCGACGGCGACACGACCGACCTGTGGTTCGACCCCACGAAGATGATGATCTTCGACCCGGAGACGAGCGAGAACCTCACGCGCGACGAGGACGAGGCCGCGCGGATCGAGGAGGAGAACGCCGAGGACCGCAAGCGGTCGCTCGAGCGCGCGCAGAAGCAGGACGCCCAGGTCTGACGCAGGTCTCGGCCGCCCGGGCGCGTGCCCGGCCTGCGACGCGT
>NZ_JAAFAN010000103.1:0-8254 GCF_010287905.1 Cellulosimicrobium composti | reverse complement strand
GCGCAGGCGTCGACCGGCGCGGCGGGCGTCGCGGGCGGCTCCGCCGACCTCGCGTCCGGGCTCGGGCAGCTCGCGACGGGCGCGGACCAGGTGGCCGACGGCGCCGCGCAGCTCGCGGGCGGCGCGGGCGAGCTCTCGTCGGGCGCGTCCGGCCTCGCGTCCGGGGTCGGGGCGCTCGGCACGGGCGCGGCCGGCCTCGCCACCGGGACGGAGGAGCTCGCGACAGGCGCGGGCGACCTCGCGGGCGGCGTCGGGCAGCTCGCCGACGGCACGACCGAGCTCGCGCAGGGCCTGGGCGAGGCGGTCGAGCAGGTGCCGTCGTACACCGACGCGGAGCGCGAGAACCTCTCGACCGTCGTCGCGGACCCCGTCGCCGCGCCGGGTGTCGACGACCTGGGCACCGGCTCGACCGGCCCGCTGTTCGCCGTGCTCGCCCTGTGGCTCGGGGCGCTCGCGCTCTTCGTCGCGTTCCCGCCCGTGCCCGCCACGCTCCTCGGCTCCACGCGCAGCGCCGGACGGCTCGCGCTCGCCGCGCTCGCGCTGCCCGCGGGCGTCGCGGCCGTCACGGGCCTCGTGGTCGGGGGCGTCCTCGCGGCGGTCGAGGGGGCGAGCCTCGGCGGGTGGCTCGCGCTGCTGGGCGTGGGGGCGCTCGCGTCGGTGGTGTTCGTGGCGCTCAACCAGGCGCTCGCGGCGCTCCTCGGGAACGTGGGGCGCGCGCTCTCGCTGCTCGTCGCGGTGCTGCTCGTCGCCACCGGGATCGTGGCGACCGTCCCCGCCGCGCTCACGAGCCTGCGCGACGCGCTGCCCGTGGGCTCGGCGCTGCGCGTCCTCACGGCGGTCGTCGACCCGGGCGCGGCGGGCGGGGCGGGCGACGTCGTGGCGCTCGTGCTGTGGGGCCTCGCGTCCGTCGCGGTGACGACGCTCGTCGTGGCGCGGCGTCGGTCGGTGCGGGTGGAGCAGCTCCTGCGCGCGTGAGGTCTCGGCGGCTTCTGCCGGTCCGGCGACACAACCTGGACGCCAGTCGACGAAAGCCCGGTCGCGACCGTAGTCTGCTGGGCGAGCCCGACGACGAGGTCGGGTCCGACGAAGGAGATGCCATGCCCGCACCCCCCGTCCGACGCCCGCTCGCCCTCGCCGTGACCGGAGCGCTGCTCCTGGCCGGCGCCACCACCGTCGCGCCCGCGCACGCGGCGGTGCCCGACCCCACGGTGACCGGCCCGGTCCCCGTGACCTCGCCGCTCGGCGACCCCGCGCACGGCTACCCGTTCCTCGCGACGGACTACGACCTGACGTCGCGCGGCTACGTCGAGGAGGAGTTCTTCGTCGAGGGCCAGGCGACGCGCTACCAGGCCGACGGCGTGACCGACGCGACGGTGCTCAGCACCGGTCACGACTACCGCACGCGCATCGTCGTGCGCCGACCCGTGGACCCCGCCGCGTTCAACGGGACCGTGATCGCCGAGTGGTACAACGTCTCGAACCAGTGGGACCAGGAGGTCGACTGGTTCCAGGCGCACGAGCACCTCGTGCGCGGCGGCTACGCGTGGGTCGGCGTCTCGGCCCAGGTCGCGGGCGTCCACTCCGCGACGGGCCTGCGCGCGTGGAGCCCCGACCGCTACGGCACGCTCGACCTCACCGACGGCGGCGCCGTCACCGACGACACGCTGTCCTGGGACGTGTTCAGCCAGGCGGTCGCCGCGGTGCGCGACCCCGCGGGCGTCGCGCCGCTGGGCCCGCTCGACGCCGAGCGCGTCGTGGCCACCGGGCACTCGCAGTCAGCCGGCCGGCTGTGGTCGTACGTGAACTCGGTCGACCCGCTCGCCGGCGTGGTCGACGCGGTCGTGCTGCACGGCGGTGGCGGGCTGGTCCGCGACGACATCGACACCCCGGTCTTCAAGATCAACAGCGAGACCGACGTCGCGATCGACCTGCTCGGGGCCGCGCAACGCCAGCCGGACTCCGAGCTCCTGCGGACCTGGGAGGTCGCGGGCGCGTCGCACGGCGACTGGAAGCTCATCACCGACTACGGGCGCCTGCGCCTGCGCGACGTCGGCAGCGCGCCGGGCGGCTACCCGGGCACGCCGCAGACGTGCGAGCAGCCGTCGGGGTCCCGCGTGCCGCAGCACATGGTCCAGGGCGCGGTCTACGACCACGTCGCCGCGTGGGTGGCGGACGGCACCGCGCCCCCGTCGGCCGCGCCGATCGAGCTCACCGACAACCCCCGCACGGTCGTGCGCGACGAGCGCGGCCTCGGCCAGGGCGGGATCCGGCTCGCCCAGCAGGACGTGCCGACGCGGATCAACTCCGGCGCGAACGCAGGCCCAGGCTTCTGCTTCCTCGACGGCGGGTCCACGCCGGTCGACGACGCGACGCTCGCCGCGTGGTACCCCGACGCCGAGGCGTACCGGGACGCGGTCGTCGCCGCGACGCGGGCCGCGGTCGAGGCCGGGCTCGTGATCCCCGAGCCCGCCGCCGACCCGTCGTGGTACACGGACGTCGCCGACCTCGTGGCCGAGCGCGTCGCCGCCGGGACCGTCGACGGCGCCGTCGGCGCGGAGATCCAGGACCTCGTGCTGCAGGCGCTCGAGGCCGCGGACCGCGGCGACTGGGCGACCGCGGACGCCCGGGTCGTGCAGGCGCAGGACCTCGGGCGGGAGCAGGTCGACGACGCGGGCGCGTCCGCCACCGTCGTCCGCGCCACCGAGGCCGTGCGCGGGATCATCGCGTACACAGCGGGCGGCGACGACCTCGACCTCGCCACGCAGGTCGTCGCGCGCTGCCTCGCAGGGACGGCCTACGTCGCGGTCCGGGCGACGAACGAGGACACGGTGCCGGTGGACGTCACGCTGAGCACGCCGTTCGGGGAGCGGACCGTCGAGGGCGTGCGGCCGGGTGCGTCCGCCTACCAGTCGTTCTCGTCGCGGTCGGCGACGCTCGACGCGGGCAGCGCCCGGGTGACGGCGTCCGCGGGCGGGCGCACGACCGCCGTCGACGTGGCGTACGAGACGGTGGACTGCTCCTGAGCCGACCGGCCCGCGCGCGGCGACGCCGCCGCGCGCGGGCCGTCGCGCGGGTCGCCGGGGAGTCGCACGACGGGGCTCGGGCCCGGTCGCCGGGAGGACGGCGCGTCGCGGTGCGCGTGTGGGCGGCTGCCGTCAGACTCGCTCGGCAGGACGCGGACGGCGGGCAGCCGTCCGTCGGGCGAGGGGACGGTGCACCGATGGACCAGCAGAAGGCGCGGGAGATCAAGTCGCAGCTCGCGGACTACGCGCGCGAGCTCGCGGAGCGCTCGGGCGTCGCGATCGAGGCGCACGACGTGCCCGACCCCGCCGAGGCGGTGCGCGCCCCGACGCTCGCGATCGGCCTCGCCCCGCGCGACGACGGCGGGTACGCGATCGCGGTCCGGTACCGGCTCGGGGTGCCGGCGGCCCGCAGCATCGCGCGCAAGGTCGCGTCGGAGGCGGGGGACACGGTCGACGTGCGCCGCACGGGCCGGATCCGGCCGCTCGCCGCGGACCCGGGGCCGGGGGTCGCGGGCACGGACCGGCCGGGGGTGCGCCCGCCGGTCGTCACCGCGTACGCCACCGGCGAGACGGGGCGTGTGCGGCCGCTGCGGCCGGGCGTCTCGGTCGCGCACGTCGACGTCACGGCGGGGACGCTCGGGGCGTTCGTGCGCGTCGCGCAGCCCCCGGTCGCCGGCGCGGACGCGACGTCGGTCTACGCGCTGTCCAACTGGCACGTGCTCGCCGGGTCGACGTCCGCCCGGGTGGGCGACGTCGTCGTGCAGCCCGGCCCCGCCGACGGCGGCGGCGCGCCCGACGACCGCGTCGGGACGCTCGCCGCGCTCGTGCCGCTGGAGGCGGGCGTCACGCAGACCGTGGACGCGGCCGTCGCGCTGCTCGACGACCCGGACGTGGACCTCGAGTACCCCGTCGGGCGCGTCACGCGCACGGCCGCGGCACTGGGCGGCGAGGCGGTCGGCAAGTCCGGGCGCACCACGGGGGTCACGGCGGGCCGCGTGACGGCGATCGAGCTCGACGACGTCGTCGTCGGGTACGGCGGCGGCCTGGGCGCGCTGCGCTTCGACGACCAGATCGAGGTCGAGTCCACGGGGGACGGGCCGTTCTCGCGCGGCGGGGACTCGGGGTCGCTCGTGTACCGCGAGGACGGCGTCGCGATCGGCCTGCTGTTCGCGGGCTCGGAGACGGGCGGCGCGAACGGCACGGGGCTGACGTACTGCAACCCGGTCGAGACCGTGCTCGAGCGCCTCGGCGCGACGCTGCTCGACTGAGCTGCCGCGAGGGTCGGGACCCTCGGCCCTGCCGCATCGGGCGCGGCAGGCGCACAATGGGTGTCGGGAGGTGGTTGCCGTGGCGACCCTCGAACGAGCGCGTGAGGCCAAGGCCGCGCTCCGCGACGAGCTCGCGGGCCTCGACGGCGTGACCGGCGTCGGGATCGCGCGCGCCCACACGGCCGGTGCGCCCCAGCGCGGCGACCGGCCGCAGCGCACCGTCGACGACTGGCTCCTGCGCGTCAACGTGACGTCCGACGACGTCGAGGTCCCGGACACCGTCGACGGCGTCGACGTGGAGGTCCGGGTGGTCGGGGACATCACCGCGTCCCGCGTCTGAGCCCCGCACCGGAGCTCGCACCCTCTCCTGACACATCCCTGCGCCCGCGCGTCGCGCGGCGTGCACGCTGCGACCTGCGCGCCCGCCCGCCTAAGCATCTGTTGTCAGATGTCTGATGTCTTGCTAGCGTCCGGCCTCAGCACATCCGTTCCCCGCACGACGTCGTGCCCGGCCGAGGAGCGGCACGTGCCGAGACCCGTCCGTGCGTGAAGGAGCGCAGATGCGTAGACGTCCCGTCCTGTCCCTCGCCGTCGGCCTGAGCCTGGTGGCGGCCGGAGCCCTCGTCCCCACCGCAGCCTCGGGCCTGCCCACCGCCCCGAGCGGTGTCGCGACCGCGGCGTTCGACCCCCAGCCCGCGCCCCGACAGCTGTACGGCTACTCGCTCCTCGGGGCCGACCGCGAGTTCGACGGCGCCGCCGGCTACCCCCGCAACACCGACGTCGGCTACCTCGACGACGTCGCGGAGGGCGCGCTGAGCGTGCGGTTCGCGACGTCGTCCCCGGCCGCGCAGACCCTGTTCTCCCTGAGCGACGCGACGACCGACGACACGTGGGCAGCGCTCGGCGTCGCCGACGGCGCCGTGACGTGGACCGTCGTCGTGGACGGGCAGGTGCGCGCCGACGTGCGGGCCCCGGTGCCCGCGACGGACGGCGCCCCGCACACCGTGTCCGTCGGCGTCTCCGCCGGGTTCACGCAGGTCTCGTTCGACGGCTTCCCGGCGCTGCTCACCACGTCCGACGCGTTCCTCGCGACCGTCCCCGACCCCACGGCGGTGACGTTCGGCGCCCGCGCCACGTCGGCGGGCACGACCGCCGCGCTCACGGGCACGATCGACCGCGTCACCGTGCACGACCGCGTGCTCGGCCCCACCGACCTCGCGAGCGCATCGGTCATGCGCGTGCCCACCGTGCGCGCCGACGCGACGGACGTCCGCGCACGCCTCGACGTCCCCGCGGCGCAGGCCCGCGAGACGTGGGTCTTCACGGGCGACTCCATCACGCACGGCGCCGCGCACACGCGCGGCTACCGCTCGTGGAGCCAGCAGGTCGAGGAGCGCGTGCGCTGGGAGCTGCGCCGCTTCGGCGACCAGACCGTCAACACCGCGATCTCGGGCGACACCGCCGCCGGGATCCTCGCCACGTGGGACGAGCGCGTCGCGACCCACGACCCGACGGTCGTCGTGACGATGGTCGGCATGAACGACGTCGTCCTGCTCGGCGGGGCGGCCGGGCTCGAGACCTTCCGCGCCCAGGTGACCGAGATCGTCGAGCGCACGCGCGCGCTCGGCGCCGTGCCCGTGCTCGCGACGTCGCAGCCCGTCCGCGGCGGGGGCGCCGGCACGAACCGCGCCACCTACCCGCAGTACGTCCAGGTGGTCCGCGAGGTCGCGGCCGCGCAGGACACCGTGCTCGTCGACAACTACGCGCGCTGGATGCTCGAGCACGACGGCAACCCGCCGAGCACCCTGTGGTCCGACGACATCCACCCCGGCCCGCAGGGGCACCTCGCGTTCGCGCAGACCTTCCTCGAGGACCTCGGGGCGTGGGACGGCTCGACGGGCGTCGGAGCGCTCCGGCTGCCCACGACCGGCCAGATCCAGCAGGCGACCACGCCGCTCGGCACCGCGACCCAGGCGTGGGGCTTCACGCACGTGCCGTCGTCGTTCGACGGGACGCGCGTCGTGGACCGCTCCGCCGACCTCGCGACCCTGCGCGGTCTCGACGAGGGCACGCTCCTCGTCCGGTTCGCGGCCCAGCCCGGCAACGGCGGCACGCTCCTGTCGATGTCCGACACCTCGGCCCCCGCGGCGAGCCCGACGGCGCTCACCGTCGCGCTGCGCGACGGCCGCCTCGAGTACGCCGTCACGCGCGGCGGCACCGACCTCGTGCGCACCAGGACGACCACGCGGTTCGACGACGGCCAGCAGCACGTCGTCGCGGTCGCCGTCGGGCAGGGGGTCGTCACGACGTACGTCGACGGCTCGCCCGTCGTCGTCGCGCCCGGCCGCGCGTTCGTCGCGGACGTCGCGCCCGACGCGCTCACCGTCGCGGGGACGCGCACGGCCGCCGGCGTCTCCGACCGGTTCACCGGCACGATCACGCGGACCTGGGCCATGCGCGAGCGGCTCACCCCGCTGCGCCTCAACCTCGACCCGAACGCCGTCGTGCTGCCCGACTACGCCGCGGTGCGCGGCGTGCTCTCGCGCGGGGACCGCGACGCGTCGCGCCCGTGGCTGTTCGCGGGCGACTCGATCACGCACGGCGCCCTGCACACGAACGGGTGGCGCTCGTGGACGCAGCACGTGGAGGAGCGCGTGCGCTGGGAGCGCAACTACCGCCACGACTACGTCATCACCACGGCCACGTCCGGGGCGAAGGTCGCGGACCTCGTCGCCGACTACGAGGGCCGCATCGGCCGGCACGACGCCGCCGTCGTCACGATCATGATCGGGATGAACGACTCGCCGGCCGGGGCCGCCGGTCTCCCCGCGTTCCGGCAGAACCTCACGACGCTCGTGGAGCGGGTCCGCGCCGACGGCGGGGTCCCTGTCCTCGCGACGTCGCAGCCGGTGGTGTCGCGCGCGTGGTACCCCGAGTACGTCCAGGCGGTGCGCGACGTCGCGGCAGCCCAGCGGGTGTTCGTCGTGGACAACTACGCCGACTGGCTCGTCGAGGACCAGGGCGAGGTGCCGACGTCGCAGCTCAACGACGCGATCCACCCGAACGCCCAGGGGCACGTCGAGTTCGCGCGCACGTTCCTCGACGGGTTCGGCGTGTGGGACCCGGGCTCGGCGCTCGCGACGGTCTCGACCGTGCGGAACAGCACGCTCGGGCTCGCGGTCGCCGCGGGCGGCGAGGTCGCACCGGGCGGGACGGTCGCCGTGACCGCGACCGCGACCGTCGGGGCGGAGGCAGCGCGCGACGTCGTCCTCGCACTCGTGCCGCCCGCGGGCACGACCCTCGCCGCGGCACCCGTCGCGAGCACGGGCACGGTCCGGCTCGGGACGGACGGCGCCTACCGCGTCGTCCTGCCGGCCTCGACCCCCGCCGGGACGGTCGTCACCGTGACGGCGCAGGTCGCCGTGCCCGGCGACGTCGCCGCCGGGACGGCGCTGCGCACCCGCCTCGAGGGCGCGCTCACCAACACGGCCGCCCGCCCGACGACGGCCGTCGCCACGACCGTCGTCACCGCCCCGGCCGGTCCGGCCGTCACGGCGCGCGCCGAGGTGCGCTGCCTGGCGGGCAAGGCGTACGTCGCGGTCGCGGCGACCAACGACGACGACGCCCCCGTCGACGTCCGCGTCGTCACCCCGTTCGGCACGCGCGACTACACCGGCGTGCAGCCGGGCGGCTCGGCGTACCAGTCGTTCGCCGTCCGGTCCGCCAGCGTCGCGGCGGGCGAGGCGACGGTCGACGCCGCGCGCACGGGCACCGACGGCACCGGGACGGTCGTCGCCGCCTGGGACGACCGCACCTGCGGGTGACACGTGGGCGGGGGCACGCGCCCCGCGGGCCCCCGCCCCCCCCCCCCGCCCCCCCCCCCCCCGGCCCCCCGGGGGGCCCCCCCGCGGGGACTCAACTGACCCAGCCCCCGGGACCCACCCCCGGGCGCTATGGGGGAGC
>NZ_JAAFAN010000102.1:0-8496 GCF_010287905.1 Cellulosimicrobium composti | reverse complement strand
CCCCGCCCCCCCCCCCCCCCCCGCCGGGCCCCCCCCCCCCCCCCCCGCGGCGCCCCCGGGGGCGGCCGCCGCCCCCCCCCCGCCCCGCCGCCCCCGCCCCGCCCGTGGCCCCCACGACGGCCGTCGCCGCGCCGTGCTCGCTCACCACGGCGGCGAGCGCGTCCGCGAGCTCGGGCATGGTGCTGCGCCGCGGTCCGAGCCGGCCGGGCCCGGAGTCGCCGTGGCTCGGCGCGTCGAACGCGACGACGCGGTAGCCCGCGGCACGCAGCGGCTCGACGAACGCGCCGAGCTGGCCGCGCCACCCGCCCCAGCCGTGGGCGAGGTAGACGACGCCCGCCTCGGACCGCGCGTCGCGGCCGGCGGGCGCGCCGTCGGCCGTGCGCGCGTCCGGCGACGGCGGTGCGTCGCGGTGCGTCGCGTCCCCCGCCGCGGGCGCCCACGTCTCGACGACGACCCGCGCGCCGGACCCGGTCGTCACGGTGCTCAGGGTGCCGCGCGCGGCGCGGTCGTCGCGACGGCGCCCCGCGCCGTCGGGCGGGGTGCACCACAGGTCGAGCGCGAACCGGGCCGCACGGCGCGGGGAGACCGCCTGGAGCACGGCGATCCGGGCCCGGACGAGCGCGAGCCGCGCCGCGGCCTTGCGGCGCCGTGCCGCCCGGCGCCGGTCGGCACGACGGCGGTCGTCGCGCACGGTCGTGCTTTTCTGTGCTCCTGAGCCGGTCACGAGGGTCCTCTCGAAGGGTCGGTGCGGGGTCGGGGGGTCGTCAGGCGACCGGGACGAGCGTGCGCGACGCGTCGAGCAGCGCCTCGAACGCGACCCGTGCGCGCTCCTCGGCGCGCGGGTCGGCCATGAAGACGTGCGCGTGGTGGAGCGCGAGCATGACGCCGTAGAGCTCGGACGCGAACTGCTGCGGGTCCACGTCGGCGCGGAACCCGCTCTCGGCGACGCACGTGCCGTACACCTGCGCGACGGTGTCGTAGAGGTCCTGGTGGTCGCGCACGAGCTGGTCGCGCACCGGCCCCGCCTGCGCGGCGAGCTCGGTCGCCGCCTTGACGAACAGGCAGCCCCCCGGGTGCTGGTGCACGGCGCACCCGAGCCAGCGCTCGAACAGCTCGCGCAGGCGGCGCTCCCCGCGCGGCGAGCGCAGGGCCGGCGCGACGACGGTGTCCACGAACTCGGCGCGCGCCTGGTCGAGCACCGCGAGCTGGAGCGACTCCTTGGCGCCGAAGTGCGCGTACAGGCCGCTCTTCGACATGCCCGTCGCGCGCGCGAGCTCGCCGATCGTGAGCCCGGCCAGGCCGACGCGGTACGCCGCCTCCACCGCGCGGTGCAGGATCGCCTGACGCGTCTCGTCGCCCTTGCTCACCCGGCGAACGTAGCACGACCGTGCGGAAATGGGGAGGGGGCGTCGGGGTCGGGCTGCGACGTCGGGCCGGCGGGGCCGGCCACGCGCCGCCTCCGCCGCCGTCCTCGCGCGCAGCGGCACCGTCCCGGAGACGCCGAAAGGCCCCACCCGGAGGTGGGGCCTTTCGTCCTGTGCGCCCGGAGGGATTCGAACCCCCAACCTTCTGATCCGTAGTCAGATGCTCTATCCGTTGAGCTACGGGCGCTGGTCCTGCTGACCGCTGATCGCTCACCGGCCGTCGAGAACACTACCGCGTCCTCGCCGCGATCCCAAACCGGATCGACCCCCTGCGGGCCCGAGGTGACGGACGCCACGCCGTCCGACCGTCGCAGCACACCACGGGTCACGCGGTCCCCCCAGGGTCGGACCCGGCCCCCGCGACGTCCCGCCCGCAGCCCGACGCGGGCGGACCCCGCGCCGCCGGACGATCGACCCATGACGTTCACCGGCCACCACGCTCCCGCCCCCGGCGGCTCGCCCCTCGTCGCGAGCGCGCTCACCAAGGTCTACGGCTCCGCCCAGACCGCGACGCACGCCCTCGCGGGCGTGAGCCTGACGGTCCATCCCGGGGAGTCGCTCGCGATCATGGGCCCGTCCGGGTCCGGGAAGACGACGCTCCTGCACGTCCTCGCGGGCATCGTCACGCCGACGTCCGGCACGGTGTCGTGGCGCGGGGAGGACGTCACGACCCTCTCCGAGGCGCGCCGCACCGTCCTGCGCCGTCAGGACTTCGGCTTCGTGTTCCAGTCGGGCCAGCTCCTGCCCGAGCTGCCCGCGGTCGAGAACGCGGCGCTGCCCCTCATGCTCGCGGGAACGGCCCGCGCCGAGGCCACGGCGGTCGCGGCCCGGTGGCTCGCGCACCTCGGCCTCGCGGGGATGGAGCAGCGCCGCCCGGGCGAGCTCTCCGGCGGCCAGGCCCAGCGCGTCGCGATCGCGCGTGCCCTCGTCGGGTCGCCCGGCGTCGTCTTCGCCGACGAGCCGACGGGCGCGCTCGACCAGGCGACCGGCGCCGAGGTCCTCGACGTCCTCACGCGCGCCACGCGCGACTCCGGCGCCGCGCTCGTCGTCGTCACGCACGACGCCGGCGTCGCCCGCCACTGCTCGCGCACCGTGACCATGCGCGACGGCCGGATCTCCGGCGAGTTCTTCGCCCCGGGCGCCCAGCCCGCGAGCGGCGCCCCGCAGGCAGAGGCGTCGCAGGCCGCGGCGAGCGCCGCCGTCGCGCGGCCCGTACCCCCGGCACCCGCGCCGCCCGCTCCCCCGGCGCACGACGCCGCGACGCAGCAGGCCATGGCCGCGCACCCGGCCGCCGGGTACGTGCCGACCCACCCGACCGCGGCCGACCAGGAGAGCGCGCGATGAGGACCGTCGACCTCTGGTGGCTCCTGCGCCGCCGCAGCGCCGACGAGCGCGACCCGCAGGGCCTGACGAACGTGCTCGCCATCATCGCGTTCGGCGTGACCACGGCGATCCTGCTCGTCGTCCTGGGCGGCTTCCACGCGTTCCTCGAGCGCGCGGGCGGCGTCGAGGGAGTCCGGGAGGGCATGGAGGGCGTGACGCCCTACGACGCGCAGTACCCGTTCCTCGCGGGCATCGCGTCGCTCCTGCTCCTCATCCCGCTCGTCACGCTCGGTGCCGCGGCCGCTCGCCTCGCCGTCGCGCGGCGCGACGCCCGGCTCGCCGCGCTGCGCCTCGCCGGGGCGACGACGGGCCAGGTCACGACCCTCACCGCGCTCGACGCGACGGCACAGGCCGTCCTGGGCGCGCTCGCGGGCATCCTCGGCTACGGCGCGCTGCTCCCCCTCGTCGCGCAGCTCCGGTTCCAGGGGCGCACGTTCGGCATCGGCGAGCTGTGGGTCGGGGTCCCGGCGCTGCTGGGCGCCGTCGTGCTCGTCGTGCTCGTCGCGCTCGTGTCGGCGCTGGTCAGCCTGCGCCGCGTGGCGATCACGCCGCTCGGCGTAGCCGCACGGGTCACGCCCCCGGGGCTCAAGGCCGTGCGGCTGCTGTCGATGGGGCTCGCGTTCGTCGCCATGGTCGTCGCGACGAACGTGTCGTTCGGGTCCGAGGCCGTGGCGATCACGATCGTCGTCGTCGTCCTGCTCGCCGGCTTCGCGACGGTGAACGTCGTCGGCCCGTTCGCCATCTGGATCGTCGGCAAGATGACGGCTGGCTCGGCGCGGCGCGTCCCGACCCTCCTCGCGGGCCGGCGGATCGTCGACAGCCCGCGCACCGCGTGGCGCTCCGTCGGCGGCATCTCGCTCGCGACGTTCATCGCCGGTCTCGCGAGCATCTTCGCCCTGCTCGACCCCGGCATGGGCGCCGACCCCGAGGAGGTCCAGTACCTCGTCGACCTCAAGACGGGCGGGTTCCTCACGCTCGCGATCGCGGGCGTGCTCGCGGCGGTCTCGACGGGCGTCATGCAGGCCGGGCGCGTGATCGACCAGCGCGACGAGTACCGCACGCTCGTCCTGTCCGGGACGGACCTGCGCACGCTCGACCAGGCCCGGTTCCGCGAGACGCTCGTCCCGCTGGCCGTGAGCGTGGGCGTCGCGACGTTCGCCGCGCTGCTGTTCATGGTCCCCGTGATCGGGTTCAACGCGTTCGCCAACGTCGCGGTCGTCGTCCAGTTCCTGCTGTGCGTCGCCGCGGCGTCGGCGCTCGTGCTCGCGGGGGCCGGGGCGTCGCGGTTCGTCGTGCGGTCCGCGCTCGCCACGACCGGGAGCGCCTGAGCCCGCGCCCCGCACGCCCCACCCGCGCCCTGCCGGCCCGCGCCGGCGGGGCGCGGGCGGGGCGTCGTCGGGGCAACAGAAAAGGCCCCGGGCGCCGAGCACCGGGACCTTCCTGAGCGGAGACGGAGGGATTTGAACCCTCGAACGGGTTGCCCCGTTACCACCTTAGCAGGGTGGCGCACTAGACCTGACTATGCGACGTCTCCTCGCGGGCTCGTCGGAGAGCCTGCGTCGCCCAGGGTACAAGGGCCGCGCCACCAGACCAAACCGCGAGCCCGACGGCGTCGCGCGCCTAGCGTTCGAACGTCCACTCGCGGTCGGTGAGCATGCGCGCCACCGCGAGCCCGATCGCGAGCGCGACGATCACGAGGCCCGCCTCGACGGCGTAGGCGAGCGCCTGCGTCGTGGCGCCCGTGTTGAACTCGTACACCGCGCGGTAGGCCGTGACGCCCGGGACCATGATGACCACCGCGGGCACGGACACGGTGATGCGCGGGACCCGCAGCGCGGGCGCGACCGTCGCCGCGAGCAGCCCCACGAGCAGCGCCGCGGCCGCGGCCGCCGCCTGCGGCACGACGTCGGCGTCGACGAGGAGCAGGCGGCCGACGTTCGCGACCATCCCGATCGACGCGGCCCCGAGCGCCATCGGCCACGGGCTGTTGAACATGAGCGCGAACCCCAGCACCCCGAGGAAGCTCGCGACCGCCCGCAGGCCGAGGAGCAGGGGCTCCGCGAGGGCCGGGGGCGGCACCGGGTCGGGAGCGAGCCCCGCGAGCGCGGACACGCCCCACACCGCGAGCGCGGCGGACGCGAGGATCATGAGCGCGTACGTGACGCGCGCGACGCCCGCGGAGAAGTCGAGCTTGGCGAGGTCGAGCGCACCCGTGACGAGCGCGAAGCCCGGCACGAGGAACAGCACGGCGGAGACGTAGCCGGCCTCGTGCCCGCCCTCGACGCCCGCGAGCGCGGACAGCGCGAGCACCAGCACGAGGTAGGCGACGCTCGCGACCGCCGCGGCGAGCATCGTCACGCCGAACTGGTTGATGCCCCGGTGGAGCATCGCGCGCCGCACGCCCTGGCCGAGCGCCGCGGCGACCAGCACGGCGCTGCACTCGACGAGGCCGCCGTTGTTGAGGAACGCGAACGCCGCGCACGCGATCCCCGCCCACAGGGCGTTGAGGAGCGCGCCGTAGAGCGGCGGGCGGCGCGCGATGCGGTCGAGCTCGGCGTCCACCGCGTCGAGGTCCGCCCCGGGCGGGAGCGTCGCGGAGAAGCGCTCGAGCTGGGCGAGCCGGTCGGCGTTGATCCCGACGGAGCGGACCTCGGTGAGCTCGGTGCGGAAGATCGGCCCGCGGTACGACGTCGCGGTGATCTCGGTGAGCGTCACGTGCGCGGCGATGCGGTCGAGGCCGAGGGCGCGGGCGGCGCGCGTCATGTGCGACTTCACGCGGTAGCTGCCCGTCCCGGCGGAGAGCGCGAGGCGCCCGATCCGCAGCACCGTGCCCGATCGGCGGATGAGGTCGACGGGCTCGAGGCCGGCCTCGTCGGCCGGGGAGGGCTCAGACGTCACCCGGCCATGATCCCGCACGGCCCCGGGTGCGGCACGCGCCGAAGGTCCCGCGCGTCCCGGCGGCGGTCGGTCGTGACGTACCGTCTGCCCATGGCCGACGACGCCCCCCACCCCGCGCCCGGCGCCGCGCCGGGCCGCGCGCGCACACCCGTGGCGACCGACGTCGACGTGCTCGTCGTGGGGTCGGGCTTCGGCGGGAGCGTGACCGCGCTCCGTCTCACCGAGAAGGGCTACCGCGTCGCGGTGCTCGAGGCCGGGCGCCGGTTCGCCGACGACGAGCTCCCGCGCACGTCGTGGCGCCTGCGGTCGTTCCTGTGGGCGCCCGCGCTCGGCTGCTACGGCATCCAGCGCATCCACCGCCTGCGCGACGTGCTCGTCCTCGCGGGCGCCGGCGTGGGCGGTGGCAGCCTCGTCTACGCCAACACCCTCTACGAGCCCCTGGACGACTTCTTCACGGACCCCGCGTGGGCGGACGTCACGGACTGGCGGTCCGAGCTCGCCCCCTGGTACGACCAGGCGCGCCGCATGCTCGGCGTGACCACGTACGCCGGACGCACGCCCGCCGACGACGTCATGGCGGACGTCGCGCTCGAGACGGGCGTCGGCGACACGTTCGTGCGGGCGCCCGTGGGCGTGTTCTTCGGCCGGGACGGTGCGCGCGAACCGGGCGTCGCCGTCCCCGACCCCTACTTCGGCGGGGCCGGCCCGGAGCGCCGCGGCTGCACCGAGTGCGGCGCGTGCATGACGGGGTGCCGCGTCGGGGCGAAGAACACGCTCGTGAAGAACTACCTGTACCTCGCCGAGCGCGGCGGGGCGCAGGTGCTGCCCCTGACGACGGTCACCTCGGTCCGGCCCGTGCCCGACGGCGCGGGCGGCGTCGTGCACGAGGTCCGCGCCCACCGCTCGGGGCGGGCCTGGGCGGGCCGCCGCACGTACACCGCGCGGCACGTGGTGCTCGCCGCGGGTGCGCTCGGCACGCAGCGGATCCTCCACGCGATGCGCGACAGCGGCACGCTGCCGGGCGTCTCCGAGCGGCTCGGCCACCTCACGCGCACCAACTCCGAGGCGCTGCTCGGCGCGACCGTGCGACGCCGCGACCACAGTCGCCGGCCCGACGCCCCGGACTACTCGCGCGGCGTCGCGATCACGTCGTCGTTCTACCCGGACGCGCGCACCCATGTGGAGCCCGTGCGGTACGGCAAGGGGTCGGGCGCCATGGGGCTGCTCCAGACCGTGCTCACCGACGGCGGCCCCGGGCGCTGGCGCACGTGGCTGCGCGAGCTGTGGCGGCAGCGTCGGGACCTGCCGGCGATGCTCGACCTGCGGGACTGGTCCTCGCGCACGATCATCGCGCTCGTCATGCAGAGCCACGACAACTCGCTCACCACCTCGCTGCGCCGCGGGCTCCTCGGCCGCCGCGTCCTCACGTCCCGCCAGGGCCACGGCGCCCCGAACCCCACCTGGATCCCCGCCGGGAACGACGCCGCCCGGCGCATGGCCCGGCGCATGGGCGGCATGCCGGGCGGCACCGTGGGCGAGCCGTTCGACGTGCCGATGACCGCGCACATCCTCGGCGGCTGCGCGATCGGCACCTCGCCGTCCACCGGCGTGATCGACCCGTACCACCGCGTCCACGGCCAGCCCGGCCTGCACGTCGTGGACGGGTCGGCCGTGAGCGCGAACCTCGGCGTGAACCCGTCGCTGACGATCACGGCGCTGGCCGAGCGCGCGTGCGCGCTGTGGCCCAACGTCGGCGACCCCGACCCGCGCCCGCCGCTCGGCGCGCCGTACGCGGTGCTCGACCCCGTCGCGCCCCGGCGCCCGCTCGTGCCCGCGCACGCCCCGGCAGCGCTGCGCCCGGTACGCGTCAGGCCGGGCCGGAGCAAGGCTCCCGACCCGGCCTGACGGCTGGCGGAGGGCGAGGGATTCGAACCCCCGGTGCGTTGCCGCACAACGGTTTTCAAGACCGTCACATTAGGCCGCTCTGTCAGCCCTCCCGGCCAGACATTGTGGCACGCCCGGGCCCCGCACGACGACGGCGGGCCGCCCCGGGGAGGGCGACCCGCCGTCGTGCGGTGGTCCGGGAGCGCGAGCGGTCAGGCCGCGCCGCGCAGCTGACGCATCGCGAGCTGGACCAGCGCGATGAGCGTCTGCTTCGTCGCCGCGCGCGAGCGGGCGTCCGTGTAGAGCATCGGCACGTGCGCCGGGATCTGCAGCGCCTCGCGCACGTCCTCGAGCTTGTGCTTGGCGACGCCGTCGAAGCAGTTCACGCCCACGACGAACGGGATGTTGCGCGACTCGAAGTAGTCGATCGCGGGGAAGCACTGCTCGAGGCGGTCCGTGTCGACGAGCACCACGGCGCCGATCGCGCCGCGGACCAGGTCGTCCCACATGAAGAGGAAGCGGTCCTGGCCGGGCGTGCCGAACAGGTACAGCCACAGGTTGCCCGGCAGCGAGACGCGGCCGAAGTCCATCGCGACGGTGGTCGTGGTCTTGCGGTCGGACACGCCGCCCGCGTCGTCGACGCCCACCGAGTGCTCCGTCATGGCGGCCTCGGTGTTCAGGGGCTCCACGTCGGAGATCGAGCCGATGAACGTCGTCTTGCCCACGGCGAACCCGCCGGCGACGACGATCTTCACGACCGTCGGCGCCGTGCGCGCCGCCGCCGGAGCACCGCCGGGCTGACCGGCCGGCGCCTGCTGGGCCGGCGCCTGCTGCGCGGGCGCCTGCTGCGCGGGGGCGGCCGGCTGTGCGGCGGCGAGGGGCTGCGGCGCGGTGCGCGGCTGGGCGG
>NZ_JAAFAN010000101.1:0-8524 GCF_010287905.1 Cellulosimicrobium composti | reverse complement strand
GGCGCGGGCGGCGCGAAGGCGGCCGGGGCGGACGGCGGCGGAGTCGCCGGGCCCGGGCCGGCAGGAGCCGCGGGCGCGTACGGCGCGGGGGCCGGGTACGCGGCGGCCTGCCCGGTCGCGTACGCGGGCTGGGACGGGGCGCCCGGCACGAGCGACGCGACGCCCTCGTCGCGTGACGCCGCGGGGACGGCGCCTCGGACGTCGAGGACGAGCGAGCGGCCCGCCTTGTCGTGCCAGCCCTGCGACCGGCCCGACGAGTCGAACCCGGGGCTCAGGAGGACGACGAGGATCCCGCCCGCCGGTACGACGCCCACGATGATCCAGCGCAGCGCGGCACGGCCGAAGCCGACCGGGCCCCGCGACGCGGCGTCCACCGTGCGGATGCCGGTGAGGAGGTTGCCGAGCGTCTTGCCCGTCGAGCCCTCCCAGAACCACACCCCGATCCACCACGCGAGCGCGAGGACGGCCGCGAGCACGTAGACGACGAGGAGCTTGCCGAGGATCGCGGCCGCCTCCTCCTGCGTCATCGCCTGGGCGCTCCCGAGCGGGGCGCCCACGATCGCGGTCCCCGCGAGGAGCACGACGAGCGCGACGACCGCGGGCACCGCGACGTCCACGAGGTAGGCGACGAACCGGCGTCCGACGCCCGCGGACGGGGCGCCGTCGAGCGAGCCCGACGCGGGCGCGACGGGAGCGGGGCCGAACGCCTTCTGCGTCGCCGCGTAGACCTCGGGCTCCGTCGTCGTGTCCGGCGCCGACTGCGGGACGGCGGCGTACGGCACGGCGGCCCCGCCGCGGCCCGCGACGGCCTGCACCCCGCCGACGGGGCCGGCCGGCGGCTGCGCCACGGGGCGGCCGGTCCGGGGGAAGGGCTGCCCGCACACCGCGCAGAACGCGGCGCCCGCGGACTGCACGGACCCGCAGGCGGCGCACGTGACGTCGCTCATGACTCGTCTCCCTGTCGTCTCGTCGACCCCGACGACGACCCTGCCGCCGGCGGCACGGCCCCGCCCCCGGGGCCGTCGCGGCGCGGCAGCCACCGGCGCGGTCCCGACGAACCCGAGCCCGCGCGGACGGACCGCAGCGAGAGGGCGGCACGCACGCGGGCACGACGGTTCACGGAGGAGCGTAGCCCCCCGAGCACGCCGTCGACGTCCGCCCAGAACGCCTCGATCTCCTGCTCGCTGGGCTCGCCCGCGCCGAAGACCGTCGCGTCGGCGCGGTGCGCGAGCGGGATCGTCGCCGTCGCGCCGTACGACCGGGCGAGCATCCCCGCGCCCTCGCGGCGCGTGGACCCGGCCGGGACGGGCGTCCCGAGGTCGGCCGCGGCGTCGAGCACCTCGCGCCACCCGCCGCTCACGCGGTCGACCGGTCGCGGTGCCGTGCGCCGGCGCGCCCGGCGGCGCGACTTGTACGCGAGCACGAGGACGACCGGCAGGGCGAGGAGCGCGAGCGGGACGACCACGGCGACGCCGATGAGGAGCGCCTGGCCCCAGTCGAAGCCGTCGCTCTCGGCCTCCTCCTTGTCCTCGTCGTCGATCTTCCCGGCCTCGGCCTCGGCGGGCTCCTCCGGCGGCTCCGGGTCCTCGAGGATCGGCGGCTTCGGCACCTGGAGGCTCTTGGGCTCGGGCTTGATCTTGTTGTCCTCGTCGGGGATCGCCGTGATCGGCACCCACCCGTGCCCGACGAACGGCACCTCCGCCCACGCGTGGACGTCGGTCCCCGTCGCGGTGAACGGCTCCCCCGGCTCGAGCGGGTTCTTCTCCGCGTCCGGGTAGAAGCCCATGACGACGCGGGCCGGGATGCCCGCCTGGTTCGCCATGAGCGCGAGCGCGACGGCGAACTGCTCGTCGTCGCCGATCATCTCCTCGTCGGCGAGCAGCGTGTCGATGCGCTCCGCGGAGTGCCCCGGGCGCGACGGCGGCTGGGTGTCGAGACCGCTCGAGAAGACGCCGCTCGCGACGAGGCCGTCGCGCAGCGCGAAGAGCTGGTCGACGGGCTCGGTCTCCTCGCCCATGAACTGCGCGGCCTTGCCCGCGAGCGACGCGGGCAGCACGCCCTTGGGCGGCACGGGCACCTCGACCGACTGGTCGATCGCGCCGGCGCGCAGGTCGTCCTCGATGGGCTCTGGCGTGACGAGCGCGTCGAGCGTGTAGGTGTCCCCCGGGCGCAGGCCCGCGGTGGCCAGGGCGGTCCCGGTCGTCGAGTTGTAGTACGTCGTCTCGCCGAGCTCGCGGGCACGCTCGCCCGTGTACGTGATGCCGGAGAGCTGCCCGACGTCGGGCACCCACACGCCGCCGTACGCGCCGATCTCGACGTCGACGCGCGTGGGCGTGCCGGGTGCGACGGTCGCGATCTCCTCGCCCGCGCGCGTGTAGACGCCGGAGCCGGGCAGGCCGCTCGAGACGTCGTAGACGACGCCGTTGTACGTGTCGAGGGCCGCGAGGCGCACCTTGGCCCCCGCGGGGAGGCCACGCACCGTGAAGAGCTCGTCCTCGCGCATGTCCTTGGCGTACTTGCGGAAGCCCGTCAGGGGACTGACGTACTGGTGCAGGTCGAGCGGCGGGACGACGGTCTCCCGGAGCACGGTGCGCGGCTCGTCGGGGAGCAGCGCGGGCGCGGCGAACACCGCCGCGACGGCGCCGACGACGAGCATCGCGGCCCCGGTCCGGACGCGGTGCCACCACAGCCGGCGGGTCGCGGCCCGACTCGCCTCGGTCGTGATCTGGTGCGCGCCGAGCCGCGCGGCCGTGACGCGCCACCCGGCCCACAGGAGCCCGACGCCGCCGACCACGAGGCCCTGCACGACGGGGAACGCCGCGATGACCGTCCCCAGGAGGATGACGCCGACGAACGCGACGGCCACCGGCACGAGCGCCCACGCGGCGCGGCGCGCGCGCCACGCGATCGTCCCCGCGAGCAGCGCGGTGACGAGCATGAGCAGGTACGGCACGACGGCGAGGTGCGGGAACGAGCGCAGCGGCGGGACGGTGGTGACGAACTCCTTCCAGCCCGTCACCGCGCCGGTCAGCAGGTCGGCGATCGTCCGGAGGGACGGGAGCACCCCGCCGATCGTATCGGCCGGCAGGGCGAGGGCGCCGCCGAGGAGCAGGTACGCGACGACCGCGACCGGGAGGACCGTGAACGCCGCCCAGCGACGCCACGCGCCGAGCCAGGCGACGACGAGGCCGACGACGGCGCCGCCGACCGCGGGGAGCAGGTAGCCCGTCGAGCCCCACACGGGGCCGAACCCGACGGCGGTCGCGCCGAGCACGAGGACGAGCGCGAGCGCGTCGACGGCCCCGAGCGCGGTCAGGGCACGCGGCGTGTCGGAGCCGCGCAGGCGGGTGGTGCCGCGCTGCGACGTGCCGGACGACGGCGCAGGTGTGCCGACCGGCGTGGCGCGGCGCGAGCCGCGCGTCGTGGTGCTGGGGGCGCTCATCAGTCGTTCAGCCTCCGCAGGGCGAGGGGGAGCTCACCGAGCTCGCCGATCGTGAGGACGACGAGCTCCGCGATCGCGTGCCGGCTCAGGGACGCGCCGGGGACGCACTGGATCGCCATGACGCGCACGTCCTGCGGGAGCCGGGCCGAGGCCGCGCGGAGCTCGGTCGGCGTGACCTTGCTGCCGACGATGAACGCGACGACCGACGCGTCGGTGATCGTCAGTCCTGCGACGCGCGCGACGTCCACGAGGGACGTGCGCTGGGAGCTCGTCTCGACGCGCGCGAGGTCGTCGAGGAGGCGCGTGCGGTGGTCGCCGCGCAGGTTGCCGTCGTTGACGAGGACGGTGACCCCGCGGTCCTCCTTGATCGCCTGGAGGCCGAGCGAGCCGCACGCGCTCACGGCGAGCTCGAACTCGTCGTCGTGCGCGTAGTCCTCGGCGCGCGTCGAGAGCAGCACGGCGAGGTGCGACCGGCGCGTCTCCTCGAACTGGCGGACCATGAGCTGCCCCGTGCGCGCCGTCGTCTTCCAGTGGATGTGCCGGCGGTCGTCGCCCGGCACGTAGTCGCGCAGCGCGTGGAACGAGACGTCCGAGTTGGAGATGTCCGTCGTGACCCGGCCCTCGAGGTCCTTGAGGAACCCGGTCGACGAGCCGGAGAGGTTCTTCACGCGCGGGTGCACGAAGAGCTCCTCGGGCTCGGTCCACACGACCTCGCGCCGCAGCAGCCCGAGCGGGTCGGCGCGCACCGAACGCACGGGCCCCACGGAGATGACCGACCGGCGGTGCGTCGGCACCGTGAAGATCTCCTCGTGGCTCGCCTGCGGGCGCAGCCGCGGCACCGGGAACGTCGCCATCCCCTGCCCGACCGGCAGCTCCATGACCGACGGGAGCAGCGGGCGCGCCGAGTCGTTGCGCACGTCGAGGCGGCCCACCGCGCGGTCGCCCACGGTGACGCGCTGCTGGGCGAGGTCGAGCACGACGGCGTAGCGGAACCGGCCGAGCACGAACGCGACGGCCGCGACGAGCGACACCGTGAGCAGGACGGCGACCACGAGCAGCTCGAGCCACGAGAGCGCGAGCCCCGCCCACCAGGCCGCGACCGTGGCGACGAGCGCCGCCCACCCGAACGGGCTGACCGCCGACGTCACGGGCCCGACCGCCTCCACGGCGGGTGCCAGAGCCCGCGCGACCGGTGCGAGGGCCCGCCGGACGGCCGCCACGAGGGGTTGCAGGAGCCCGGCGAGGGCCGACGACGCGGTACGCGTGCCGGCCGTCCCGGGGGGACGGCTGCCCGAGCGGGTGCTCGGGCCGGAGGAGGCGTTCATGCGATGTGCTCTCGGTCGGTGCGGGAGGTCGGTCCGCCGGTGGCGGCACGGTGCGGGACGGCGCGAGGCGCCGACCGCGTCAGGCGGAGCGGCGCTCCTGCGGCGCGGCGACGTCCGCGAGGAGCCGGCCCAGCACGGCCTCGTTGGTCGCGCCGGCGAACTCCGCCTCCGGGTCGAGCACGAGGCGGTGCGCCCACGTCGGCTGCGCGAGGTCCTTGATGTCGTCGGGCAGCACGTAGTTGCGCCCGTGGGCGGCCGCCCAGACCTTCGCGCAGCGCACGAGCGCGAGCGCGCCGCGGACGGAGACGCCCACGCGCACCTCGGGGGCGTTGCGCGTCTCCTCGGCGAGCCGGGAGACGTACTCGAGCACGGCGCCGTCCACGTGGACGCGCGCGCCGAGCTCCGCCATCTCCGTGACGGCCTGGGTCGTGATGAGCGGCTGCAACGTCTTGCTCCGGTCGCGGACGGACGCGCCGGAGAGGATCTCGACCGTCGACGCGTGGTCGGGGTACCCGATCGACGCCTTCATGAGGAAGCGGTCGAGCTGGGCCTCCGGGAGGCGGTACGTCCCCGCCTGCTCGATGGGGTTCTGCGTCGCGATGACCATGAACGGACGGCCGACGTCGTGCCCGACCCCGTCGACCGTGACGCGGCCCTCCTCCATGACCTCGAGGAGCGCCGACTGCGTCTTGGGCGACGCGCGGTTGATCTCGTCCGCCAGCACGATCGACGCGAAGATCGGGCCCTGGTGGAACTCGAACTTGGCGGTCTTCTGGTCGTAGATCGTCACGCCCGTGACGTCGGACGGCAGGAGGTCCGGCGTGAACTGGATGCGGTTGTTCGTGCCCTGGACGCTGGCCGCGAGGGCGCGCGCGAGCGACGTCTTGCCCGTGCCCGGGGCGTCCTCGAGGAGGATGTGGCCCTCCGAGAGCATGCAGGTCAGGGTGAGGCGCACGACGTGCGCCTTGCCGAGGACTGCCTGTCCCACGTTCGTGACGAGGCGGTCGAAGGTCTGAGCGAACCAGGTGGCCTGCTCGGGGGTCATGGTGCTCATGCGTCGCTTTCCGTTCGCTGTGCTGGGGTACCGGGCGGGGGGGGAGCGCTAGTACCACGTCATGGTGTTCGTGTTGCCGATGGTCGTCTCGATCCGCGCGCTGCCGCCGGGCTGGCCGTAGACGCACTGCTGACCGCCGGAGTAGTTGCCGTTGCCGTCGGTCCGCAGCGCGCGGTTCTGCGCGTCGTAGCTGTAGTTGCCGGAGCCGATGCGCGACCCGCCGCCGTAGCACGTGACGCGGAACGACGTGTTCGCCGGCCCGTCCTTGATGGTGAGGTACAGCTCGGCGCACGAGCTGTGCTGGCAGTTGCCCGGCCACCGGCCGTCGGGCAGCTTGTGGTTGCTTCCCTTGCTCACGGTGAACACGGGCTCGGGCTTCTTGTCCGACGTCGCGGACTTGCACGTCTCCTTGGCGGCGCCCTCGGTGGGCGTCACCTTCACGCAGATCTCGCGCGTGACGTTGTACCCGACGCTCAGCGTGCCCGATCCGGACTTCTGGCTCGACTGCACGGCCCCGCGCACGGACACCGTGTAGTCCCGGCCGTTGCCGGACGTCGACCACGAGTACTTGATGGAGCGGTCGCCGCCGGACATGCTCACCTGGGGCGCCGGGATGGGCCCGTAGGGCGACTCCGCGTTCGCGGTCGCCGCCGACCCGGGCTCGCGTGCGCCGTCGACGCCCGCGACCGCACGCACCTTGATCGAGTACGACTTGCCGTTGGTCAGGCCGCCGACGGTCTTGTTCGAGCCGAGGTTCTGCCAGCCGCCGCCGGCGTCGTACTGGTAGCTGATCTCGTCGGACCGGACGCCGTTGCCGGACGCCGCGCCGAAGGAGAGCTTGATCTGCCCGTTCGTCCCGGTCGCGTCGGCCGTGAGGTTCGACACGGCGCCGGGCTTCGCGAACGCGCGCACCGGGTCGGAGGCGGGCGAGAAGTCCGCGTCGCCGAACTTGTCCGTCGCCTTGTTGTGCGCGCGCACCCGGAACGAGTAGCCGGTGGTGTCCGCGGGCACGCCGATGGTCGCGGAGGTCGACCCGCCCGCGACGGACGTGGTGGAGACGACGGACCCGCCCCGGACCGCCTCGACGGTGTACTTCGTGATCGGGGCGCCGTTGTCGTTCGGCGCCGACCACGAGACCTTCATCTGGGACGTGTCGCCGATCGAGGTGCGCTGCGCCGACGGCTTGCCGGGCGCGGCAGG
Organism: Cellulosimicrobium composti; assembly: GCF_010287905.1. NCBI lineage: Bacteria > Bacillati > Actinomycetota > Actinomycetes > Micrococcales > Promicromonosporaceae > Cellulosimicrobium > Cellulosimicrobium composti. The sequence goes on along the minus strand of NZ_JAAFAN010000101.1, from coordinate 1,503 downwards.
CTTGCCCGCAGGCGTCTCCGCCGCGGAGTACTCGCCCCACTCCGACGGGTCGGGAGCGAGGTTGTTCGCCCGCACGCGGACCTTGTACGCCACGCCGTTCTGGAGGCCGTCCCACGTGACCGACGTCCCCGCGAGGGCCGTCTTCTGCGTCGCCCCGCCCGGCGGTGCGGGCGAGATCTCCAGGTCGACCGTCTGGATGGGCGAGCGGTCGGTGTAGGTCTTGTTGGTCCAGGTGACGATGAGCGACTGGTCGCCGAACTCGAGCGTGGGCGCGGCGGGCGGGTCGGGCTTCTCGTCGGGGCGTGCGACGGCGGACGGCGGCGAGGCGGGGCCGTCGCCGACGGCGTTGGTCGCGAAGACGGTGAAGGTGTACTCGACGTTGTTGGTCAGTCCGTCGAGCGTGCACGTGGTGGTGCCGCAGGCCTTCTCGTAGCCGTTCTGGGACCGCACGGTGTAGCCGGTGATGTCCGCGCCGTTGTTGTTCGGCGGGTCCCACGACAGCACGACGGTCCTCGAGCGGACCTCCTCGACCCGGGGCGTGGGCGGGGCGTCCGGCTTGCCGAGCACGGTGAGCTGGATGCGGCCCTCCACCTCGCGGTCGGGGTCCTTCGTCGCGTCCTGGACGCGGTACCGGACCACCATGACGCCGATGAAGTCGTCGCGCGGGGTGACCGCGACCTGGTCGCCCGCGACGCTCGCCGAGCCCTGACCCGTCTCGACGACCGCGTCGACGAGCGTCAGCGGCGCGACGTCCGGGAACGGGTTGGAGTCGTTCGCGAGCACGGGGACCCGCGTCTCCTTGCCCTGGTGCGCGTCCGGCACGGCGTCGTCGTTCGCACGGGCCAGCGGGCGCGTCGAGGCGACGACGGTGAGCGTCGCGGTGCCCTCGACCGGCGGGTGCTCGCCGTCGGTCACGGTGATCGGCACCTGCACGACCGTGCCCTTCGGCACCTCCGCCGTGGCCTGGGCGCGCAGCGTGGTGCCGCCCTCGATCGAGACCGAGAGGCCGCCACCCGGCGGGGTGGCCTGGAACGTGAGCGCGTCGCCGTCGGCGTCGGTCGCGAAGCGCGCGAGGTCGACCGTGGCCTCCTCGCCCGCCGCGACGTCGAGCGTCGGGGTGCCCACGAGCTCGGGGGCGAGGTTCTCCGGCGGCAGGACGGTGATCGGGATCGTGAGGACGCTCGTGTTGCCGTCCGGGTCCTCGGGACCCGAGCCGTCCGTCACCTCGAACGAGACCGCGGCCTGCCCGGTGAAGTCGGCGTCCGGCGTGTAGACGATCTCGGTCACGGACGTGACCTCGCGCGAGCCCTCCGTGGCCGTGACCTTGTCCTCGGTCGTCAGGCGCGGGCTGCGTCCCTCGACCACGAGGACGTGCTCCGTGAGGTCGATCGGCAGGGACTCGCCCGCGAGCACCTCGAGCACCGTCCCCGGTCGCAGCGTGGGCGCCTGGTCGGTGAGGCCGGGGACCTTGACGAACGCCTTGGCGGTGAGACCGTCCATGTC
>NZ_JAAFAN010000100.1:0-8545 GCF_010287905.1 Cellulosimicrobium composti | reverse complement strand
CCCCCCGTCCCCCCCTACCCCCCGGTTTTGCCCGCCCGCCCCCCCCCCCCCGCGCCCCCCCCCCCGCCCGCCCCCCCCCCCGGCCCCCCCCCGCCCCCCCCCCCGGGGGGGGGGGGGGCCCGTCGTCGTCGGTCCGGCCGGGGCCGACGCCGTGTCAGGCCTTGGTGGCGTCCTTCTCGTCGTCCTCGACCGGAGCCTCGGCGGCGGTCTCGGCGGAGTCGTCGACGAGCGCCTCCTCGACGGGCTCGGCCGCGACGTCCTCGACCGACTCGTCCGCGGCGGCGTCCTCGTCGTCCGAGCCGATGAACTCGGTGAGGTCCACGACGTTGCCCGCCGTGTCCTTGACCTCGATCTGGCGCAGCGCGACCGCGAGCGACTTCGAGCGCGCGACCTCGCCGACCATCGCGGGGATCTGGCCGCCCTGGTCGAGCGACTGGATGAACTGGTTCGGGTCCATCCCGTACTGACGCGAGGCGCTCACGAGGTACTCGAGGAGCTCGTTCTGCGCGACCTTGATCTCGAGCTGCTCGGCGAGGGTGTCGAGCAGGATCTGGTTGCGGATCGCGTCGGTCGCCTCGACGGTGACCTCGGCGCGGTGGGTCTCGTCCTCCAGGCGGCCCTCGGACTCGAGGTGACGGTGCACCTCGGCCTCGACGACGCCCGACGGGACGGGGATCTCGACGGCGTCGTTGAGCGCCTTGAGGAGCTCGTCGCGCGCGGCCACGGCCTGGTTCGAGGTCTTGATGCTCGCGACCTGCTCGCGCAGGTCGGCGTTGAGCTCCTCGAGCGTGTCGAACTCGGACGCGAGCTGGGCGAAGTCGTCGTCCGCCTCGGGCAGGTCGCGCTGCTTGACGGACGTCGCCGTGACGGTGACGGTCGCCTCCTCGCCCGCGTGCTCGCCGCCGGCGAGCGGCGCGGTGAACGTCGTCGTCTCGTCGGCCGAGAGGCCGGTGAGCGCCTCGTCGAGGCCCTCGAGCATGTTGCCCGAGCCGATCTGGTAGCTGACGCCGGAGACCGAGTCGACCTCCTCGCCGTCGATCTCGGCCTTGAGGTCGAGCACGACGAAGTCGCCCTCGGCGGCCGGGCGGTCCACGCCCACGAGGGTGCCGAAGCGCTCGCGCAGCGCGTCGAGGCGCTCCGTGACGTCCTCGTCGGTGACCTCGGCCGGCTCGACCGTGATGCTCAGCGAGTCGAGCGCGGGCAGCGTGATCTCGGGGCGGACCTCGACCTCGGCGGTGAAGACCAGCTGGCCCTCGCCGGCCTTCGCCGGGATCTCGGTGACCTCGACCTCGGGCTGGCCGAGCGGGCGCAGGCTCTCCTCGCTGGCGGCCTGGCGGTAGAAGCCCGAGAGGCCGTCGTTGACGGCGTGCTCGATGACGGCGCCCCAGCCGACGCGCTGGTCGATCACGCGCGGCGGGACCTTGCCCTTGCGGAAGCCGGGGATGTTCACCTGCTCCGCGATGTGCTTGTAGGCGTGCTCGATGCTCGGCTTGAGCTCGTCGTACTCCACCTCGACGGTCAGCTTGACCTTGGTGGGGTCCAGGGTCTCGACGGCGCTCTTCACTTCGATGGTCTCCAACTGATCGGGGCGGGCCGCGGACGGCCGGGGACGGCACCGCACGCGGGCGTACGGGCAACCGTCCTATCGTACGCGAGCGGTCAAGCGCCCGGGACGCCCGGCCCGTCCGCACGTCCCGCACGGGTCACTCCGACGCGCGCGGCCCGGGACGCCCGACGACGAGCAGGACGGCGACCCCGACGACCGCCGTCGCGACGACCGTCTGCCACCGCAGGCCGACGACGCCGAGCACGTCGAGCAGCACCGCCGTGACCATCTGCCCGCCGACGACGGCGAGGGTGAGGACGAACGTGCCGAGGTGCCGCACCGCGTACGCCGCCGCGACGGTGACGAGCGTGCCGAGCGGGCCGCCCAGGTACAGCCACCACTGCGGGGGCAGCGCGACGCCGTCGAGCCCGCCCACCGCGGCGACGACCGCGCACACGAGCGAGATGCCGACGAGACCGCCCGTGACCGACGTGAGCGTCGCGACGACGGGGTCCCCCGAGAGCTGGGTGACGCGGCCGTTGCCGGCCTGCTGCCCGCACAGGACGGCGCCGCCGACGAACAGCGCGAGGCCGGCCACGACGGCGGCCCACCCGGTCTCGGCGCCCGCCCCGCCGAGCACGGCGATCCCGAGCCCGGCGACGGCGGCGACGCCGGCCGCCGCGCGGCGCGCCGTGAGCCGCAGCGGCGCGGGCAGCCCGACCCCCCGGGCGTCGAGCGCGAGCCCCGCCACGGTCTGGCCCGCGACCGAGCACACGGTCGCGACCGCGACGCCGACGAGCGGGACGCCCGCCGCCATGGCGACCACGACCGGGACGCTGCACAGTCCGACGGCGAACCACCACCAGGACGCGGACGCGCGCAGGACGCGGACGGTCGCGCGGGTGCGGCGGAGCGCGACGACCACGAGGACGGTGGCGAGCAGCGTGCCGACGTAGGAGAGCCACGCGGCGACGACGGGACCGGTCCCCGCGGTGGCGAGGTCGCCGTTGAGCCGCCCCTGGAGCGAGAGCACCGCGCCGCTGCCCGCCGCGACGAGCGCCGCGAGGGTCGCGTGCGCGGCGACGGGGCGGGCCTGCGGCGGGGACGGGGTCACGGGCACCTCTCGGGGACGGGGCCGGTGCGCCGGCCCGGCACGTCGACGACGTCCCGCGGCGCCCGTCGGGCACCGCGCGAAGGTCGGGGTGACAGGATTTGAACCTGCGACCTTCCGCTCCCAAAGCGGACGCGCTACCAACCTGCGCCACACCCCGCGGACCGCCGCGCCGGGCGGGCCAGGGCAAGTGTACTGGCGGGCGCGCACGCTCCTGCCGGGCCGACCGGCGCCGACGCGCGCGCGGTCCCGGGACCGCCGAGGTTTGCTAGGGTGGCGCCCGCAGGTCGGCGCCGTGCCGTCCCCGGGCCGCCGGCCCGAGCGACGCTCCCGCGACCCGCGCGGGCGTAGCTCAATGGTAGAGCCCCAGTCTTCCAAACTGGCTACGCGGGTTCGATTCCCGTCGCCCGCTCCGACCGACCCGAACGACCACCCGGGCGCCCCGCCACCACGGCGAGGCGCCCGTCGTCGTGGTGGGCACGTCGCCGCGGACCGGCGTCCACCCGTCGGACGCGCGTCCGCGACGCGTTGCAGGCCGGGGACGTGGACCGATAGCCTCAGGGGGAACGCACCGCTCGCCGCGCCGGCCCACCGGCGCCCCGCCCGGTGCGACCGACCAGGAGGAGCGAGGAATGACCGCGACGAGCGCGCGTCCTGCATCGCTGCACCGCGCCGTGTCGCGCACCTCCTGTTGTCGCTGTCTCGGCTGTCGCTGACGCCCGCCGCCGTCCCCGCGCGCCCTGCGCGCCGCCGCCGCACCGTCAGCCGCTCCTCGTCCCGCCTTCGTCCGCGCGCGCCCGCGCCGGGGCCGCGAGACGCTGGACCCGGCCGCGGACGACGGCCCCCGAACCCCCGATCGGTACCCCCACCCCGGCTCTCCCCGAGCCGTCGACAGAAGAGGAAGACATGGCACGCATCTACGACGACGTCACGAAGCTCGTCGGCAACACCCCCCTGGTCCGGCTCAACAAGCTCACCGAGGGCCTCGGCGCCACCGTCGTGGGCAAGCTCGAGTTCTACAACCCGGCGAACTCGGTGAAGGACCGCATCGGCGTCGCGATCGTCGACGCCGCCGAGGCGTCGGGCGAGCTGAAGCCGGGCGGGACGATCGTCGAGGCGACGTCGGGCAACACGGGCATCGCGCTCGCGATGGTCGGGGCCGCGCGCGGCTACGACGTCGTGCTGACGATGCCCGAGACGATGTCGAAGGAGCGCCGCGCTCTCCTGCGCGCGTTCGGCGCCGAGCTCATCCTCACCCCGGGCTCGGAGGGCATGAAGGGCGCGGTCAACCGCGCGGACGAGATCGTCGCCGAGCGCGAGGGCGCGATCCTCGCGCGCCAGTTCGCGAACGAGGCCAACCCCGAGATCCACCGCCGCACGACGGCCGAGGAGATCTGGGCCGACACCGACGGCGAGGTCGACATCGTCGTCGCGGGCATCGGCACGGGCGGCACGATCACCGGCGTGGGCCAGGTGCTCAAGGAGCGCAAGCCCGGCGTGCAGATCGTCGCCGTCGAGCCGGAGGAGTCGGCCATCCTCAACGGCGGGCAGCCCGGCCCGCACAAGATCCAGGGCATCGGCGCGAACTTCGTGCCGGAGATCCTCGACACCTCCGTCTACGACGAGGTGATCGACGTCAACGCCGAGACGGCCGTCGAGTACGCGCGCCGCGCCGCCAAGGAGGAGGGCCTGCTCGTCGGGATCTCGTCCGGCGCCGCGATCGCGGCCGCGCTGCGGCTCGCGGAGCGCCCCGAGAACGCCGGGAAGCTCATCGTGACGATCATCCCGTCGTTCGGCGAGCGCTACCTGTCGTCCGTCCTCTACGCCGACCTGCTGGACTGACGTGACGCAGCCCCTCCCCCGCGGACGGACGGCCGGCCACCGGCTGCGCCGGTTCGTGCGCGTCCTCGGCGAGGACCTCGAGGCGGCCCGGCGGCGCGACCCCGCCGCGCGCAGCCGCCTCGAGGTCGCGCTCGCCTACCCCGGCGTGCACGCGGTCTGGGCGTACCGCCTCGCGCACCGCATGTGGCGCGAGCCGCTGCTGCGCCTGCCCGCGCGGCTCGTGTCGCAGGCGGCGCGCGCGCTCACGGGCGTGGAGATCCACCCCGGCGCGCGCATCGGCCGGCGCCTGTTCATCGACCACGGCATGGGGGTCGTGGTCGGCGAGACGGCGGTGGTCGGCGACGACGTCGTGCTGTTCCACACGTCGACGCTCGGCGGGCGGTCGATGAAGCGCGGCAAGCGGCACCCGACGCTCGGGGACCGCGTCGTCGTCGGCGCGGGGGCGAAGATCCTCGGTCCGGTGTGGGTCGGCGACGACGTGCAGGTGGGGGCGAACGCCGTCGTCGTCAAGGACGTGCCCGCGGGCGCGGTCGCGGTGGGCGTCCCGGCGCGCGTGCGGATGCCGTCCGGCACGCCCGCGGCGCGGGACGCGGTCGAGGACCCGTCCCTGCTGATCGAGTACGTCATCTAGGGGGTCGCGCCCGCCCGGGCCCGGCGCGAGGGGCCGTCGTCCGCGAGGACGGCGGCCCCTCGCCGCGTCCCGAGCGGCGTCCGGGCCGCGTCCGGGCCTCGTCCGGGCGGCGTCCGGGCGGCGTCCGGGCGGCGTCCGGGCGGCGTCCGGGCGGCACGGTGATCCACCCCGCGGGATCCGCTAGGGTGGTGGCGGGCGGTACCCGAGACTCCGCGTACCGGATACCCCCTGCCCGGCCCGCGGACCGGGTACCGCCCACCTCTGCCGCCGCGCGGCACCGGTCCCCCGACCGCACCGCCGCCCGCCCCGGCACCGACCCGTACGACCCTCGACGAGGAGGAGCGCGCATGCGTCTCGGCATCCACACCGGCTACTGGTCGGCCGGCCCTCCGGACGGCATCCAGGACGCGGTCGTCGCCGCGGACCGCCTCGGCGTGGACTCGGTGTGGACCGCGGAGGCCTACGGCTCCGACGCGTTCACGCCGCTCGCGTGGTGGGGCTCGCGCACGAGCCGCATCCGCCTCGGGACGGCCGTCGCGCAGCTCTCCGCGCGCACCCCGACCGCGACGGCCATGGCCGCGCTGACGATGGACCACCTCTCGGGCGGCCGGTTCGTGCTCGGCCTCGGGGTCTCGGGCCCGCAGGTGGTCGAGGGCTGGTACGGCCAGCCGTACGCGAAGCCGCTCGCGCGCACGCGCGAGTACGTGCAGGTCGTGCGCGACGTGCTGCGCCGCGAGGCGCCCGTGACGTCGGCCGGGCCGCACTACCCGCTCCCCCTGCCCGAGGGCACGGGCCTCGGCAAGCCCCTGCGCTCGACCGTCCACCCGCTGCGCGCCGACCTGCCGATCCACCTCGCGGCCGAGGGGCCCAGGAACATCGCCCTCGCGGCCGAGATCGCCGACGGCTGGCTCCCGCTGTTCTACTCCCCGCGCATGGACGCGACGTTCCGCGAGCTGCTCGCCGACGGCTTCGCGCGGCGCGCGCCCGAGCGCTCGCCCGAGTCCGCGTTCGAGGTGAGCGCGACCGTCCCCGTCGTGGTGCGCGAGCACGTCGAGCAGGCCGCGGACCAGGTGCGCCCGTTCCTCGCGCTGTACGTGGGCGGGATGGGCGCCAAGGGCGCGAACTTCCACCGCGACGCGCTCGACCGCCTCGGGTACGCCGAGGCGTGCGACGAGATCCAGGCGCACTACCTCGCGGGCCGCAAGGACCTCGCCGCCGCCGCGGTCCCGACCGCGATGGTGGAGGACGTCGCGCTCGTCGGCCCGCCGGACAAGATCGCGCGCGACCTCGCGGCGTGGCGCGAGACCGCCGTCACGACGCTCCTCGTCCAGGGCGACGCGACCGCCGTGACGACGCTCGCGCCGCTCCTCGCGCAGACCTCCTGAGGCACCGCGGGGGCCGGGTGGCGCGGCGCCGCTCGCGCGCTCGCGTCAGTCGGCCCCGGGCCCGTCGGAGCCGGGGAACCAGACGGCGCGGCGCAGGTCGACCCGGCGCCCGTCGCGCGTCAGCGGGCAGCCCTCGGCGCGCAGCTCGGCGAGCGCGGCGTCGAGGTGGTGCGCGGGTGGCGACCCCGCCGCGTTGACGACGCGCCACCACGGGACGGGGGCGCCGTCGTCGTCCACGCCGGACGACCCGGCGAGCACCTGCCCGACCTGCCGCGGCCCGCCGCGACCCAGGGACTCGGCGACGATCTCCGCGACGAGCCCGTACGTCGTCGCACGCGCCGGGGGGACCTGCCGCACGAGCGCGAGAACCGCCGCCGCGTACTGCGCCGCGAGCGCCGTGCGGTCGGGCTCGTGGGTCCGGGTGCCGCCGGGTGGCCCGCCCGTCGTGCGACCGCGCGTGCCTCGTGCCATGCGCACCGACTCTAGCCGCCCGGATTGTCCTGGCGCGACGACGGACGAGCCGCGAGGATCGGCGCATGACCGACCACCACCCCGCCGCGCTCCCCGACGGCTACGAGCTCGTCCCCCTGACCGTGGCCGACCACCGCGACGTGCTCGAGCTCGACACGACGACGTTCCCGTCACCCGTCGAGGTCGACGAGCTCGTCGACCTCCCGTTCCCCCTCACGTGGGAGCGCGCGCTCGGGGTGGTGCGCGAGCACGCGGACGACGACGCCGCGCCGGTGGACGGTGCGCGGCCCGTGCGGCGCGAGCTCGTGGCGATGCACGCGTCGTACCCGTTCTCGCGGTTCCCCGTCCCCGGGTCGACGGCGCCCGTCGCGGGGCTGACGTGGGTGGGCGTGCACCCCGGGCACCGGCGCCGCGGGATCCTCTCCGCGATGATCGACACGCACCTCGCGCGGTGCCGCGAGCGTGGCGAGCCCGTGTCCGCGCTGTTCGCCGCGGAGGCCGCGATTTACGGACGCTTCGGGTACGGCAAGGCCGCGGACGACGTGCGGCTGACCGTCCCGCGCGGCGCCGCGCTGCGCGACGTGCCGGGGGCCGAGCGGCACACGGTCCGCATCGAGCGCGCGGACCGGGCCCGCCACGGCGCGCTGGTCGCGGACCTGCACGCGCGCGCGGGCGCCGACCCGACGGGCCAGGGCGCGGGCGTCAACCGGCCCGGGTGGGCGGCGCGCGAGACGCCCGAGCTCGACGCCATGTTCTGGGACGACGCGAAGGTGTGGCGCAAGGACCGCGAGCCGACGCGCATCGCGATCGTCGAGCTCGACGGCGAACCGCGTGGGTACGCCCGGTTCCACCGCAAGCTCTCGTGGGACGTGACCGGCCCGCGCGGCCCCGTGAGCGCGGGCGAGGTCGTGGCCCTGGACGCCGCGGCGGCGCGCGCGCTGTGGGGCGTGCTCACCGACCTCGACCTCACGCACGAGGTCACGCCGTTCATGCTCCCGGTCGACGACGCCGTGACGAGCCTGCTCGTCGACCCGCGCTCCGCGTCCCCGCGCCTCGCGGACAACCTCTGGGTGCGGGTCGTGGACGTCGCGGCGGCCCTCGCGGCGCGGCGGTACCCGGCAGACGTCGACGTCGTGCTCCACGTGACCGACGCCCGGCTGCCCCTCAACGCGGGTCACTGGCGCCTGCGCGCGACGGCCTTCGGCGAGGCGACGGTCGAGCGCACCGAGGACGCCGCCGACCTCTCGCTCGACGTGCGCGAGCTCGGTGCGGCCTACCTCGGCGGCACGTCGCTCGCGGCCCTCGGTGCGGCAGGGCTCGTCACCGCGCACTCCGCCGGGGCGCTCGCGCGCGCGAGCGCGGCGTTCGGGTGGCCCGTCGCGCCCGTGTGCAGCTGGGTCTTCTGACGCGGGCTCCGGCGTCACACGACCCGCGGGCGCGTCCGGGTACTGCCCGCCGCCCCCCCCCGGGGGAGGGCGGGGAGACCCCCCCCCCCAAAACGGTTGCGGCCGGGGGCGGCCTTGGCAACCAGGGGCGGGCCCACACCCCGCCCCGGAAGC